>JACMQR010000016.1 GCA_014376885.1 Polaromonas sp. | reverse complement strand
CGGCTCAGCCGCGCCCGCCGAAAATGGCGGTGCCGACGCGCACCATGGTGCTGCCCGCCTGGATGGCGGCTTCCAGGTCGGCTGTCATGCCGAGCGACAACGTGTCCATCGGTGTGGCCAGCGCGCCAGACGCATTTATTTGGTCAAACAGCGCTTTCGCGCTTGCATGCAGGGCGCATGCAGCTACAAAATCAATAGCAGGCTCCGGAATCGCCATCAGGCCGCGCAGCACCAGGCGCGGCAGGGTGGCGACCTGCCCGGCGAGCGCCTGCACCTCCTCGGGTGCCAGGCCGGACTTGTTGGCGCCGCCGTCGATATTGACCTGCAGGCAAATTTGCAGCGGCGCCAGGCCGGCCGGCCGCTGCTCGCTCAGGCGCTGCGCGATCTTCAGCCGGTCCACCGACTGGACCCAGTCGAAATGCTCGGCCACCAGGCGCGTTTTGTTGCTTTGCACCGGGCCGATGCAGTGCCACTCCAGGATGCCGGCCAGGCCGGAGCAGGCCGCTTGGGTGCGCTGCATAGCCTGGATTTTTTCCACGCCCTCGGCAATGTAGTTTTCGCCAAAAGCCCACTGGCCGGCCAGCACGGCTTCGCTCACCGCCTGTGCATCAAAGGTTTTCGACACGGCCACCAGCCGCACGGCCGCCGGGTCGCGTCCTGCGGTCAGGCAGGCGGCCTGAATTCGGTCTTGGACAAGTCGGAGCTGCTGCGCAATCGTGGTCATAATCCGACTGTAAACCCAGAGACCACCCAGAGGATTTCGCCGGAATGGATATTACGCAGCTGCTGGCCTTCAGCGTCAAAAACAAAGCCTCCGATCTGCACCTGTCGGCCGGCCTGCCGCCGATGATCCGGGTCCATGGCGATGTGCGGCGCATCAACATCGATCCGCTGGACCACAAGGAAGTCCACGCCATGGTGTACGACATCATGAACGACACCCAGCGCAAGCAGTACGAAGAGTTCCTGGAGGTCGATTTTTCCTTCGAGATCGACGGCCTGGCACGCTTTCGGGTCAATGCCTTCAACCACAACCGGGGTGCCGGCGCGGTGCTGCGCACCATTCCGTCGAAAATCCTGACACTCGAGCAGCTCGGCGCGCCAAAGATACTCAGCGAACTGGCATTGAAGCCGCGCGGCATGGTGCTGGTCACCGGCCCGACCGGCTCGGGCAAGTCGACCACGCTGGCGGCGATGGTCAACTACCTCAATGAAACCGAATACGGCCACATCCTGACCGTCGAGGACCCGATCGAGTTTGTCCACGAGTCCAAGAAATGCCTGATCAACCAGCGCGAGGTCGGCCCGCACACGCTGAGCTTTGCCGCTGCCCTGAAGTCAGCCCTGCGCGAAGACCCGGACGCCATTTTGGTCGGCGAGATGCGCGACCTGGAAACCATCCGCCTGGCCATGACGGCGGCTGAAACCGGCCACCTGGTGTTCGGCACGCTGCACACCTCCAGCGCGGCCAAGACGGTGGACCGGATCATCGACGTGTTTCCGGCCGAGGAAAAGGAAATGATCCGCTCAATGCTGTCCGAATCGCTGCAGGCGGTGATCTCGCAAACCCTGTGCAAGACCAAGGACGGCCAGGGCCGGGTGGCGGCGCATGAAATCATGCTGGGCACCAGCGCCATCCGCAACCTGATCCGTGAAGCCAAGGTGGCGCAGATGTACTCATCAATCCAGACCGGCAACAGCCTGGGCATGCAGACGCTGGACCAGAACCTGACCGACCTGGTCAAGCGCAATGTCATCTCGGCGGCGGAAGCGCGCGGCAAGGCCAAGATTCCCGACAACTTTCCGGGCTGAGACCACCTCGCCCCCACCAGGAGAAACGCACCATGAAAGGCTTACTCGGACTGATCAGGCAAAGCGCGCCAGCTGCTGGCTCTGGCAACACTCCGGACCCTTTTTTATTTTCCACCGCCTTTGCCGACCAGGGAGCCGATGCGTCGACGCTGGTGCCCTGGGAAGCCCGGGCCAACGAGGTCGGCGCCAAGCGAATGCCGGCCGGGCGCGGCCGCAAGGTGCTCGATGCGCTGTGGCAGGCGGACCGCCACATGGCGCGGCTCGGACTGGGTGCGGTTGCGCGCCTGGAAAGATTTTTTGACTTCGCTGTCATTCCCGCCAACCGCGATGTGATTCGCCAGGACGAGTACGGCAACTTCATGCTGGTGCTGCTGAGCGGCAGCATGGCGGTGGACCGTGAACAACCCTGGGGAGCGCGGCTGCACCTGACCCAGGCGCGCCCAGGCGATATCCTTGGTGAGATGTCGCTGCTCGACAGCGGCCAGCGTTTTTCGGTGTGCACCTCGCTGACCGATTGCGAGGTGGCGATTCTGGGCGCGCAGGCGCTCGACGAGATGATGACAACCGATCCGGCGCTGGCCGCCAGCCTGATCGCCTTGCTGGCCCGCAAGCTGTCGCGCCGCATGCGGATGGTCAGCGCCCGGCTGTGCGAGCAAAAAAGCTGACCGGCCCCGGCCCGGCCTGCTGACCCACCCCAGGAGCATTCATGGAACGCGATCAAGCGAGCAAATTCACCCACGACCTGCTGCGCCTGCTGGTCAGCCGCGGCGGCAGCGACCTGTTTTTGACCGGCGAGTTTCCGCCGGCCATCAAGGTCGACGGCAAGCTGACCAAGGTGTCGTCCCAGGCGCTGAACGCCAGCCACACCCTGACGCTGGCGCGCGCCGTCATGAATGACAAGCAGGCGGCCGAGTTCGAGCGCACCAAGGAATGCAACTTCGCCATTTCGCCGCCCGGAATTGGCCGCTTTCGCGTCAACGCCTTCATGCAGCAGGGCAAGGTCGGCATGGTCATGCGCGTCATTCCGGCGGTGCTGCCCACACTGGACGGCCTGGGCCTGCCGCCGGTTCTCAAAGACGTGGTGATGGCCAAGCGGGGCCTGGCGATTTTGGTGGGAGCCACCGGTTCGGGCAAGTCCACCACCATGGCCGCGATGCTGGACTGGCGCAACGAGCAGTCCTATGGCCACATCCTGACGATCGAAGACCCGGTGGAGTTTGTCCATCTGCACAAAAACTGCGTGGTGACGCAGCGCGAAGTCGGGCTGGACACCGACAGCTGGGCAGCAGCGCTTAAAAACTCGATGCGCCAGGCGCCCGATGTGATCTTGATGGGCGAAATTCGCGACCGCGAAAGCATGGAGCATGCCCTGGCCTTTTCCGAAACCGGCCACCTGTGCCTGGCGACCCTGCATGCCAACAGCGCCAACCAGGCGATGGACCGCATCATCAATTTTTTCCCGGATGAGCGCCGCGTTCAACTGCTGATGGACCTGTCGCTCAACCTCAAGGCGGTGGTGTCGCAGCGCCTGGTGCCCCGGCAAAACAGCAAGGGCCGCTTTGCAGCCGTCGAGGTGATGCTCAACTCCCCGTTGATTTCCGACCTCATCTTCAAGGGCGAGGTCAGTGAAATCAAGGAAATCATGAAAAAAAGCCGCAACATGGGCATGCAGACCTTCGACCAGGCGCTGTTTGACGCTTTTGAAAACAACCACATCCTTTATGAAGATGCGCTGCGCAATGCCGACTCGGTCAACGACCTGCGCCTGCAGATCAAGCTGCATTCGCAGCGCGCCAAATCCACCGACCTGTCGGCTGGCACCGAGCATTTCGCCATCGTCTGACCTTTCCTCAACCCGTTCCAAGCGCCCATGACCAGTACCTCGACCAAAAACTACGACCCATCCCCCGCCCGCAAAATCGCCTTTCTCGGACTCGGCGTCATGGGCTACCCAATGGCCGGCCACCTCGCGCTGGCCGGCCAAGCGGTCACGGTGTACAACCGAAGCCCGGCCAAGGCCCAGGCCTGGGGCGCTGAATTCAAAGGCGCGCTGGCGGCCACGCCGCGTGAGGCCGCGCGGGGCGCAGACATCGTGTTTTGCTGCGTCGGCAACGACGACGACCTGCGCTCGGTCACCCTGGGGGCCGATGGCGCGTTTGCCGGCATGCAGCCGGGCGCAATTTTTGTCGACCACACCACCGCCTCGGCGACGGTTGCGCAGGAATTGCATGGCATTGCAAAGAACCTTGGCCTGCACTTCATCGACGCCCCGGTGTCAGGCGGCCAGGCCGGCGCGCAAAATGGCGCGCTCACAGTGATGTGCGGCGGCGATACGCCTGCCTTCGACGCCGTCAAGCCGGCCGCCATGGCTTTTTCAAAGGCCTTCACCCTGATGGGCGAGTCTGGAGCCGGCCAGTTGACCAAGATGGTCAACCAGATCTGCATCGCCGGCCTGGTGCAGGGCCTGAGCGAAGCGGTCGCCTTTGGCCAAAAAGCCGGGCTGGACATGAACCAGGTGCTCGAGGTGATCGGCAAGGGCGCCGCGCAAAGCTGGCAACTTGACAACCGGGGCAAAACCATGGTCGCTGACCAGTTTGACTTCGGCTTTGCGGTGGACTGGATGCGCAAGGACCTGGGGCTGGTGCTCGATGAAGCCAAGCGCACGGGCGCCCGGTTGCCGGTGACGGCCTTGGTAGACCAGTTTTATGCCGATGTGCAGGCCCTGGGCGGCCAGCGTTGGGACACGTCGAGCCTGGTCAAGCGGCTCAGGTAAGCCTTGCGGCAGCGCAAGGTCAGCTGGCTGCCGGCTTGGGCGCGGCGGGAGGCTCGGTTCGGGCCGGTGCCGTTCCCATGCGCTCGAGTTCCTGCTCACTGATGAGCTCGAGCATGCGGACAACTTTTTGCACGCCCGGCGTTGCCCGCACCACTTCGGTGGCCCGGTCGGCTTCGCGCTGGGTGACGCGCCCCATCAGGTAGACCGCGCTGCGCTCGGTCACCACCTTGAAAGCGTTCGACTGCAGGTCGCGCGCATCGAGCAGCATGGCCTTGACGCGGCCGGTCAGCAGCGCATCGGCAGAGCGGTCCATCAGCGACGGGCTGTTCAGCACTGCCAGCTCGTTGACCACTGTCGCCACGCTGTCTACCGCCTTGACCACCTGCTCGACCCGCTGCTTGTCCTGCAGGTTGGGCACCTCGCCGGTCAGCAGCACCTGGCGGTTGTAGCTGGTGACGCTGGTCCGCACGCGGGTTCCCAGGTTGGACCGGATCTGGCTGGCAGCGCGCAGTTCAATGGCCTCATCGTCCAGCTGAGCGCCAGAGCTGCGGCGGTCCACCGCCACCAGCGAGCCGCCCACCATGGCGCCGCCGACCAGCAGCGGCCCCACACAGGCCGAAAGCAAGCTGGCGAGCAGCACTGCCGCGCCGGCCCTGCAGGCGAGTCGTTTCATCACACCATGGTTCATGCTGGGGGCTCCTGATCGCCAAGTAACTGGGTGTCCACGCCATCGCAAATGCAGTGGATCACCAAGGAATGCACTTCCTGAATGCGCGCCGTGCGCTCATGCGGCACACAGATATGGACATCGGTTTCGCGCAGCGCCAGCCGCATCTTGCCGCCGCCCCGGCCGGTCAGCGCCACCACGGTCATTTCACGCTCGTGAGCCGCCTCGACCGCTGCCAGCACATTGGCCGAATTGCCGCTGGTGCTGATGGCCAGCAGCACATCGCCGGCCACGCCCAGAGCGCGCACCTGCTTGGAAAAGATCACGCTGAAGTCGTAGTCGTTGGCAATCGCGGTGATGATGGAGCTGTCGGTCGTCAGGGCGATCGCGCCGAGTTCGGGCCGCTCGCGCTCGTAGCGGCCGACAAATTCAGCCGCGAAATGCTGGGCGTCGGCAGCCGAGCCGCCATTGCCGCAGGCCAGCACCTTGTTGCCGCTGGTCACGCTGGCCAAGATGGCATGCACCGCTGCGGCGACGGGTTTGGACAGGATTTGCGCGGCTTGGTATTTAAGGTCGGCGCTGTCGATGAAGTGCTGTTCGATTCGTTGTTCAAGCATGGCGTGATGATAGCGGGTCATGGCGTGCTGCAGCGCCATCGGGAGCGCGCGGCGCAGGCGCCCCAAAGTATGGTTACAAATTAACCTGGACGTGCAGGCGCCGGATGCACAAAGCCGGCGGCGGCTCAAGAGGCGTCAAAGGCTGCCGGCAGCCATTCAAGGACCGGCTCAAGAGGTTTTCCGCCAATCCGGCCGCCCTGGACCAGCACGACATCGAAGCGACACGGCGGCGGGCTGGCAAAGCGCATCAGGTAATGGGCCGCCGCCAGAACAATGCGCCGCTGCTTGGCGGCGCCGATACTGGCCCCGGCGCCGCCATGCGTGGCGGCCGAGCGGTAGCGGACTTCGACAAACACCAAAGTTCCATCGGGCGCGCGCATCACCAGGTCGATCTCGCCGCCGCCGCGCCCCGGCGTGCGGTAATTGGACTCGATCCAGCGCAGCCCGGCGCCGACCAGGAAGGCCCGCGCCGCGGCTTCGGCCGCATCGCCGCGCGACTTGGTGGTAATCTGCCCGGGCACTGCTGCTGCGGCGCCGGCAGCGTCCTGCGGCGGCACCCTGACCGCCGGCTTTCTGGAAAACCACATTGAACGCTTCTTTCGAACTGGCCCTGGGCACGGCATGCGCCGCAGCAGGCATGCAGCATTATCCAGAGGCCACGCTGTATATCGTGGCCACGCCGATCGGCAACCTGGCCGACATCACCCTGCGCGCCCTGCATGTGCTGCAGCTGGTCGACGCCATCGCCTGCGAGGACAAGCGGCACAGCCAGCCGCTGCTGCGCCAGTATGGCATCGACAAGCCGCTGCTGGCCGTGCACCAGCACAACGAAGCCGAGGCCGCCGAGGGCGTGGTGCAGCGGCTGCAGCGCGGCGAACGTGTGGCCTATGTCAGCGATGCTGGCACGCCGGCTGTCAGCGACCCCGGCGCGCGCCTGGTGGCCGCCGTGCGGGCTGCAGGATTTCGGGTGATGCCCCTGCCGGGCGCTAGCAGCGTGACTGCCGTGCTCAGCGCCGCCGGCGTGACCCGGGCCGAGGGCAGCGAAGGCAGCGGCAGCAGTTTTGTGTTTGCCGGATTTTTACCGACCAAGGCCGGCGAGCGGGACCAGGCCATCGCCTTGCTGCGGACCGACCCGCGGGCGACGGTGATTCTGGAGGCGCCGCACCGCATCGAGGCGCTGGCGCGCGCCCTGGCCGTGCTGCAAGGCCGGCTGGTCACGGTCGGGCGCGAGCTGACCAAGCAGTTCGAGGAAATCGCCACCCTGCCGGCGCAGGATTTTGCCGCCTGGCTGGCCGCCGGGCCGCAGCGCACGCGCGGCGAGTTTGCGCTGGTGCTGCATTCGGCCAGCGCGCCTGAAGGGCTGGACGACAGCCTGCGGATTCTTACGCTGCTGCTGGCGGAGTTGCCGCTCAAAAGCGCCGTCCGGCTGGCCGCCGACATCACCGGTGCGCCACGCAACGAACTCTACGGCACCGCTTTAAAGCTCAAGAACGAATGAACCCCAAGGCCGATCAACTGTGGCGCGGTCCGCGCTGGGCGCTGGCCGCCCTGCTGGCCGTGCTCGGCATGCTTGGCCCGTTTTCCATCGACACCTACCTGCCGGCCTTTTCCGGCATGGCCCGGTCGCTGGGCGCCTCGCCCGTGGAAATGCAGCAGACGCTGTCGGCCTACCTGTTCGGCTTTGCCTTCATGAACCTGTTTCACGGCGCGCTCGCCGACAGCTTTGGCCGGCGCCCGGTGGTGCTGTGGGGCATTGCCATGTTCACCCTGGCGTCAGCCGGTTGTGCCATGTCGCAGACCGCCGGCCAGCTGGTGTTTTTCCGCGCCATGCAGGGCCTGTCCACCGGCGCGGGCATCGTGGTGTCGCGCGCCGTGATCCGCGACATGTTCCCGCCCGCGCAGGCCCAGCAGGTCATGAGCCAGGTCACCATCTATTTCGGCATTGCGCCGGCGCTGGCGCCGATCGTCGGCGGCTGGCTGTTTGTGCACCTGGGCTGGCACAGCATTTTCTGGTTTCTCACCGCCATCGGCGTGGCGCTGTGGATCACCAACTACAAGTTCCTGCCGGAAAGCCTGCAGCCTGAAGCGCGCCAGCCCTTCGAAGTGCGCCACCTGATGCGCGGCTACTGGCAGCTTGGCTCCAGCCTGCGATTTTTGCTGCTGGCGCTGGCCAGCGGCGTGCCCTTTAACGGTATGTTTCTCTATGTGCTGTCGGCCCCGGCGTTTCTGGGCGACCACCTGGCCTTGCAGCCGACCCAATTTTTCTGGTTCTTCATGCTGACGATTTCGGGCATTATGTCGGGCGCCTGGCTGAGCGGACGGCTGGCTGGAAAAATCCCGCCCAAGCAGCAGATCCGCCATGGCTTTGTCATCATGCTGGTCAGCGCCGCCACCAACCTCGTGGCCAACCTGTTTTTCACAGCCCATGTGTCATGGGCGCTTTTCCCCATCGCGGCGTTCGCCTTTGGCTGGGCCCTGATGGTGCCGGTGGTCACCCTGCTGGTGCTTGACCTGCACCCCGAGCGGCGGGGAATGGCCTCGTCACTGCAGGCCTTCATTGGCTCGACGGCCAACGGCCTGGTGGCCGGCGTCATTGCCCCGCTGGTCATGCACTCGACACCGGCTTTGGCCGCCGTTTCACTGGGCATGCTGTGCATTGGCCTGGCGGCCTGGGTCTACCTGCACCACCGCTGGCCAGAAATTGGCCGCGCGGTGGAGTAAAGCCAAAGACTCACTCGTCATGCATTCGCATGGGAATTTCCATACCCTGCCCGGTGCGGCCCACCACCTGGCCAGCATCCAGATAAACCCAGAACAGCATGTCCTGGAAGGAATCGCGCCAGCGGTAGTTCAGGATGTCGCCGGGCCAGGAAGCCACCTTGTCGACCCGTGCGGGCGGGCCAAACTCACGTTCGACATCCGCGCGCGTCCATTTGCCCGGCTCTATTTTTGAAAATTCCTGCAGCGTCATGACCTCGCGCACGGCGCTCACCCGGCCCACAGCATCCAGGTCCACCATCACCGCGCTTTGCCCGGCGGGCTGCTGTGAATACTGCAGTCGGGTTCCCTGGCCAGCGGCGACCACCCGCGTTGGCTTGCCATAGCTGGCCACCACCTGACTGCCCGACATGCCCGGCTGCACTGGCGCAAGGGCGCAACCGGCCACAGCCAGAGCCGTGGCGGTCAAGGCAAGGCCGGTTTGAACAATTTTCATGGTGCGTCTCGGTACATAAAGGTTTTTTCGACAGGTGTGCTGGAAAAACGTTCCCCTGGCAGATGCCTTTCGAGGGTTGAACCGGCGCGCAACTTGCGCTGCATCAGGAAATCGTTGCCGTTTTGCGGGCAACGGCCAGCACTTGGTTGTAAACTGATTTGAGCCTATGTTGGCTTGAAAAGCAGGTCCTGGTCTGGTAGTGATGTGCTGGATCTCTTCCAGAGGGGTCAAAACAGGTCAAGTCGCTTGACCCGCCTGTTTTCCATATCCCCGCCAAGTCCGGTTTAATCATCGAGAACCCCATGAAATCCAATCGCAGAACTTTTGTCATTCAATCCGTTGTAGGTGCCGGCGTTTTGGCCTCAGCCCGCCTGGCCCAGGCGCAAGCCGCTGCACCGCTGGTTCAGGAAACTGAGCCACAAGCGGTTGCGCTGGGGTACAAGAACGACGCCACCAAGGCTGACAAGGCCAAGTTCCCCAATTACGCAGCCGGTCAGAATTGCGCCAACTGCGCGCTATACCAGGGCAAGCCAGCAGACGCTGCAGGCCTGTGCCCCTTGTTTGCCGGCAAACAGGTTTCCGCAAAAGCCTGGTGCAGCGCCTGGGCCAAAAAAGCCTGACGCTTTGCCGTGTCTGACTTTTTGGCCCCTGTCCGCGACAGCGATCTGGGTCACCGGGACATGGGCAAGGTTCGATGGCGTGCGCAGGACTGCTGCTTTCCGCGCCCAAGGGCCGGCAGGCAGCGGTGCCGGGAACCATCGAATGTGCAGGCAGACTGTCGAGAGCCACGACGCAGCGCAAAGCAAAAAAACAATGCTGCATGACTTTTCCGGACCGGGCCCGGCGTCATGCAGGTAGGCCTTTCGCCCATGCTGAAAACCCAAACCAGAAACCAGGGCGGTTGGCATGATGGCAAGCAAATGCAAGGGTTTGCGGGTACGCGAAATGGTGCGGCTGGCGGGGATCGAACCCACGACCCTTGGCTTCGGAGGCCAATACTCTATCCACTGAGCTACAGCCGCAACGCTGGTGATAACAATCACTTTCGTATTTTCGCACAGACTGACACCGGCAATTGCAGCATGCT
>JACMQR010000015.1 GCA_014376885.1 Polaromonas sp. | reverse complement strand
GAGGCCGGGCTTTCGGTTCAGGTCACCACTCGTTGCGCAGCGCGCGCAGGGCAGCGAAGACCGATCTGGCCTCCGGCTCCTCGGGCAGCTCTGGAAAACGCTCACGCAGCTTGGCAATGATGGCGGCATTGCCCAGCCGGAAAAACGCGTTGTGCTGCTTTTCCTGCGCCAGCGTGGTGACCACCGACCTGGCCGGGTCGTGCGCCGTGACGGTGGGCAGCAATGCCTGGGCCGCCTGGTTGCCGGGCTCGCGCGAGAGCGTAAATTTAAGGTTGGACTCGATATAGTCGTGCCCCGGGTACAGGCGCGTGTCGCCCGGCAGCCGGTCCAGCTGGCGGGCAAAGGTGTCGTAAAGCGCATCGGTGTCGCCGCCGTTGTGGGTGTTGCCAGCCCCGGCGTTAAACAGCGTATCGCCGGAAAACAGGGCCGGCTGCTCGGCATGGGCGAACAGGCAGATGTGGCACAGGGTGTGGCCCGGTGTGTCCAGGCACTCCAGCTCGACCGTCTTGCCCACCTTGATCACGTCGCCGGCCTTCACGCCCCGGTCCACGCCGCGGATCCGGCTGCCGGCCTTGTGGTGCGCAATCAATTTCGCCCCGGTGGCCGCGACCATGGCGGCATTGCCGCCAGTGTGGTCACTGTGTTCATGGGTGTTGAGCAGTTGCGTGATCTGCCAGCCGCGCACCCGGGCCATCGACAGGCATTTCTCGTGGTCCAGCGGGTCAATGGCCAGGGCCTCCCCGGTCTCGGGGCAGGCGATCAGGTAGTTGAAATTGCGGTAGGCATTGCCCGTCCAGATGCGTTCGACAATCATCAGCGTCCTTTCAGTCGGTGCCAAACATCACATTGATGCGGGCCACGTATTTGGACACACTGCCGCTCACCCGGCAACCTTCGTGGACCACCGAGTCCAGGCCGAATCCATGGCGGAAAAACAGTGCGGATCCCTTGACCGGCGCCACGTCCACCCACGACCCATCGCGTCTGAACAGCCGGGTGCTGCCGCCCTGCACGCCATCGGCCGGGCCATTGAGGTACAGCAGCATCGTCAGGCCCGAGCGCAGACCCGGCGCCCATTCGCGCATGGCCAGCCGGTCTTCGCTCAGGCTGAACCCGGGCCAGTTGCCATCGGTGTGGCGGATGAACACGTCGTTGGCGTCGTAGCGGTACATGTTCAGACGCTGGCTGAACCGGCTGTAAAGCGGCCTGCCGTCCAGGCTGGCAGGCAACAGGTGGCCGATGCGCTGGAACATCGGGCCGGTCAACTCGTCGTCCGCCAGCCAGTGCACCGACTTGTTCATGCGCATGCCCGGCGGGGTGGAGATGCCCGGCGCTTCGGCGCGGTAACCGAAGCGCTCGGTCGCCTCCACCACCGCGTCGGCTTCGCCGGCGGTCACCACCGAATCGATCCAGAAGGCTGCGAGGCCCCCCAGGGCGACGGCATGGCAGCGCGGCTGCAAGGCCGGCTGTTGGCGCAGGCGCAAGGCGGCAGGCGGGCTGTCAAACGCATAGATGGGCGTCATCGGCACCATGCCGCCCTCGGGCAGGGAGCCCGGCATGCGGGCCACGGCACGGTGGCCCGGCCAGCTAGGCGACAAGGTGGGGGTCATTCAGAAGGCAGAGCAGGCTCATCATGTTTTTCCTATTTCGCTTTCAGCACCCATTCGGCGAGTTTTTTGGTGTCGGCCGCAGACAGCTTGGGATGGGCCGGCATGGGCAGTTCTCCCCACTTGCCCACGCTTCCATTGCGTATGCTTTCGGACAGCCGCTCGGCCGCATCACTCTGGCCGGCGTATTTGGCGGCAACGTCCTTGAAGGCCGGCCCGACCAGTTTGACGGCCACCGCATGGCAGCCCAGGCAGTCGTTCTTGCGCGCCAGCGCTTCGCTGGCCCAGCTGGTGCCGCCCATGCCCGTCGCGGCTGCCAGCAGGGCGGCTTTCACCAAGAGTGGGGAAATCCCCTGCTTAAGTTGTAACCGCATGGCGCTCAGCTCCCGAGGGCCTGGAGCCGTGCCGGCTCCAGGATTTCAATCCAGTAGCCGTCTGGATCCTTGATGAACGCGACATCCTTCATCTTGCCCTGGTCGGCGCGCTTGACATAGGTGACCTGGTTGCTGTCAAACCAGGCGACAGCAGCGTCCAGGTCCGGCACTGAAAAACAGATGTGGCCAAAGCCCTGGGGCTGGGCGTTGCCGTCGTGGTATTTGAAATCAGGCTTGTTTTCGCTGCCCCAGTTGTGGGTCAGCTCCAAGATGCCGCGCTGGCTGAAGGTCCAGGCGGTGCGCTCGCCGGCGTCTTCGGGCGGGGTCTGCCCCTCGGCGCTGCAGTGCAGAAAATACAGCGAAAACTCCATTTCGGGGAAATCGAGCTTGCGCAGCAGGCGCATGCCCATGACGCGGGTGTAGAAGTCGATGGCCACCTCCGGGTCTTTCACCCGCAGCATCGAATGGTTGAAGACAAAACCGCGGGTGGCGTGCGGGGCTTCAAGGCTCACGCCAGGATGAATCTCGGTGGTGAAGGGCATAAAAAAAATTCTTTCTAAAACAAAAAAACAGGCGCCAGCGCAACAGGCGCGGGCCACGCACGCGGCCCGGGACCCCGTGCGCCTGCGATGGAAAAACTACCGGGCAGCCGCCGCCAGCCCTTTCGGGCCGGATTCCACAGCCTGCACACGGCCGCCATTGTTCAGCACCGTGAGGGCGGGCTGCGCCTGCTGCCTTTCAAGGGCCAGCATGCACCGGCGCAGGTAGCGCATGCTGGTCACCCGCAGGAACGAGGCAAAGTTGGGCACCTCGCCCCGGTGCGCCAGAATTTCCTGGTGAAACTTGGCGATCAGGGCATTGGTGGTGCAGCCTTCATCTTCGGCCATCTCGGCCAGGATGTCCCAGACCATGTTTTCCAGGCGAATGCTGGTCAGGACGTTTTTGATGCGTACCGTGCGCGAGCGCTGCTCGTATTGAATCGGGTCGGCTTTGACGAAATATTCACACATGGTGCGCTCCGGTGGCAGTGAAGGTCAGATGGTCCGTTCGGTCATCTGTTGGGCAATGTAGTCGGCCTGCCGGATTGCCAGGGTGACGATCGTCAGCGTCGGATTTTCGGCGCCGCCGGTGGTGAACTGGCTGCCGTCGCTGATGAACAGGTTGGCAATGTCATGCGTCTGGCCCCACTTGTTGACCACGCCGTCCTGCGCCCGGGCGCTCATGCGGCTGGTGCCCATGTTGTGGGTCGACGGGTAGGGCGGCGTGCGAAACGACCGGATGGAGCCGGCCGCCTGGTAGATGCGTTCGGCCTGGGTAAAGGCATGGTTGCGCATGGCAATGTCGTTTTCATGGTCGTCATAGTGCACATTGGGCGCATAGTTGCCCCACTGGTCTTTGACGTCGGTGTTGAGGGTGACGCGATTGGTCTCGCGCGGCATGTCCTCGCCCACCAGCCACATGCCGGCCAGGTTGGTGTAGCGGTCCATCCACCAGGCAAAGTCTGCGCCCCAGCCGCCCGGATTCAAGAACGCCGCCATGAAGGGAATGCCCAGCGACAGCGTTTCGAGTTCGTAGCCGCCTGCAAAGCCCCGGTTCGGGTTGTGCCCGGCTTCGTCGCGCACGATGCCCGCCATGGTGGTGCCTTTGTACATGTGCACCGGATTTTTGAAGGCGGCATAGACCGATCCGGTCATGTGGCGCATGTAGTTGCGGCCTACCTGGCCCGATGAGTTGGCCAGGCCGTCCTTGAACATGCCAGAGGCCGACAGCAGCAGCAGGCGCGGGGTTTCTATCGAATTGCCGGCCACGCAGACAATGCGCGCTTTTTGCCGCTGCTCCTGGCCGTCCTTGTCAAAGTACACCACGCCCGTGACCTTGCCGGCCGGGTTGTGCTCGATGCGCGACACGTGCGAGAGCGGGCGGATCTCGAAATTGCCGGTGGCCTCGGCCTTGGGGATTTCGGTGTACAGCGTGGACCATTTGGCGCCGCTCTTGCAGCCCTGGAAACAAAAGCCGAGCTGCATGCAGCGGCCCCGGTCATCGCGCGGCTGGCTGTTGATGGCCATGTTGCCGGTGTGCACCTCCTTGTAGCCAAGTTTCGTCGCACCCGCGTACAGCACCTTGAAGTTGTTGTTGCCCGGCAGGCCCGGAATGCCGTTGGTGCGGGTCACGCCCATCTTGTACTCGGCCTTGGCGTAGTAGGGCTCCAGGTCTTGCAGGGTGATGGGCCAGTCCAGCAGGTTGGCGCCCGCAATGGTTCCGTAGACCGTCTTGGTGCGGAATTCATGCTCCTGCAAACGCAGGGAAGCGCCGGCCCAGTGGGTGGTGGTGCCGCCCACGGTCTTGCAGATCCACGATGGCAGTCCGGCGAAGTCCTTGGCAACGCGCCAGGTGCCCGACGTGGTGCGCTTGTCGAGCCAGGCCAGTTGGCTGAACGACTTCCACTCGTCATTGATGAAGGTGGCCTGCGACTGCATCGCCCCGGCTTCCAGCACCACCACCTTGATGCCTTTTTGGCACAGCTCGTTGGCCAATGTGCCGCCGCCTGCCCCGGAGCCGATGATCAGAACCACCGAGTCGTCGGCGAAATCAAACTTTGCCATGTCAATCTCCGAAATATAAATGGATTCGTGTCGCGGGCATTCAGCCCATGTAAGGCGGCGGGCTGGCTTCTTTGCTGGGCGCGGCCAGCCACTTCAGGTCCTGAAAGCCGCGGGTGATGTAGCCGCCCTTTTCCCAGGCAGAGCCGGGGTAGCCGAACACGGCGTAGGCCATGTCGTTGTCATAGATCGAGGTCACGCACTGGCCGCGCACCGCGCCAAAAAACGGCGTTCCTTCCATGCCGCGCACGATCTCTTCCTTTTTTGTGACGCTTGCCTTGGCAAAGTCGCCGCCGGCCGACTTGTTCAGCCAGCCAATGCCTTCCTGCAGCATCTTGGCGGCGCTGGCATCGCTGCCCGCCTTGGCGTCAAGGTCCTTGGCCAGCAGCGCGTAGACCGCATCGGGCAGCTTTTGATGGGGATACAGAACGCGCCCCATGGCCATCAGGGTCTGGCCTTCCGCGGTGGAAAGTTTCTTGAGTTCCAGGGCCCAGGCGTTTGACGGTGCCAAGCCTGCCAGCAGCGTGCCGGTGGCCAGCACGCCGAACAACAGGCCGGAGCCTTTCAAAAACTCGCGCCGCGCCAGCGGCAGGTTGACTTTGCGGACCACGCCGCTTTCTTCATCGCAGCCTGCAAGCTCGGGTTGCTGTGCGGCTATGGGAATGACACGCATGTTTGTCTCCAGTGGGTTTATTAGCATCTGCTGCATCGGGTGCAGATGACGCGGCCAGTATTTCACCAATTGCGCGCGGGCAGGTGATAGCTGACTACCTACAGGGCAAACCCTAGCGTGGGGGCGGGCGGCCCTCAAAAAAGACGGCAGACCGCCCGTTTGCGGCAGACTGCTTGTACAGGCCTTGGCGGCGGTTCAGCGGCCCTGCGGTCAGCCAGCCAGGCGGGCCGGTCTGCACGCGCAGGGCATCACCACAGCGCCGCGTGGCGTGTCGATGGGGTGATGCTTTCACGGTATTGACGGCGAAGCAACCGTTGGGCGCTTCAGCGCCGTGGGGGATTTCGGGTGCAGCAGGGCAGTGCCGCCCTGCTGACAACACGCCGGCGGCCCAAGGCTACTGGGCGTGCTCGGCTGCGGCCGTCGCTGCCGCCGGAACGCGCCGGGCGCCATCGAACCGGCGCTGCCAGTAGCTGCCGCCCATGCTTTCCACCCGGACTTCGGCGCCGGCCCGGGGTGCGTGAATGAACTTGCCGTTACCGATGTAGATGCCGACATGGCTGAAGGCTCGCCGCATGGTGTTGAAAAACACCAGATCGCCCGGCTGCAGGTCGGTCTGGTCAATTTTCTGGGTGGTGGCCGCCTGCTGCTCGGCCTTGCGGGGCAGCAGCAGGCCAATGCTTTGCTGGTAAACCGAGGCGACAAAGCCGCTGCAGTCAAAACCGGAGTCGGCATCGGTTCCGCCCCATTTGTAGGGAACGCCCAGAAAGCCCATGGCATTGACCACCAGTTCGGATGCTTTGGTGGTGACGTTTTGGCGCACCGTGTCGATTTTGGTCAGCAACCCGCGGTCGGCCAGGAGCCTGTCGATCTCATCCCCCGGGCCTGCTGGCGCTGCGTGGACCGGGACGCTGCAAACTGCAGCCAGGGCCAGGGTCAGGACGAGGACAAGAGGAATCATTCGCATGGCGGCGAGCATACTTGAAGGATTTGTTCAAAGTCAATGACTTTTACTTACATTGGTTTCATTTTGTGCGCTTAGGTTTTTCTGGTTTCACATGAAAAAAGCAGGCCGCATTCTTTGAATGTGTCGTGTTTTAAAAACACCCGTGCTGCGCGGCTGTGCCCTGGCCCGCAGCCGCCTGCGGCGGCGGGAAGCGAAAAGCCGTCCGGGGCCCGGGCCCCGCTATCATGGCGCTCATGTCCCTCTCCACGCCCTGGCACAGCCGCCTGACCCTGACGGGTCAAGCCGCGCAGCACTGGATGGCCGAATGGTGGCAGCTGGCGCAACTGGCCGCCGTGATCTTGGTGCTGACGCTCTCGCCGTCGAGCTACCAGCGGGCCAGCCGTCGGGTGCTGGCCTGGCATGTCTACACCAGCACGGCGCCGGTGCTGCTGGGTTTTTCACTGCTGTGCGCTCTGGTGAGCTTGGTGCTGACCCGGATCGTGGTGGTGACGGCGCACAGCTACGGCCTGTCCCAGTACGGGTTGCAGCTGGTGATCCGGGTGCTGGTGCTCGAGCTGATTCCCCTGACTGCCGCGCTGTTCGTGGCGCTGCGCTGCACGATTCCCGACGGCGCCGAGCTGACTGCCTTGCAGGCCAGCGGCCAGCTCGAGCGCCTGCGCAACGAGGGCACCGAGCCGATGCGCCAGGAGGTGTTGCCGCGGGTGGTGGCCGGCATGTTCGCCGGCATCACGCTGGCCGCGCTGAGCTGCGTGGTTGCGCTGGCGGTGGCCTATGTCACCGCCTATGGCTTTGCCGTGTCCGGCCTGGCGGGCTTCACCCGGCTTTTCGGACAAGTCTTCACCCCGGCCGTGACGCTGATTCTGGTTGTGAAAACTTTGTTTTTTTGCCTGGCCGTGGCGATCATTCCCATGGCATCGGCACTCTACGGCATGCGCGGTGCCAGTGCGCGCAGCAGCGCCGAAATGCGCGGCCTGGTGCGTATGTTTGCCGTGCTGGTGCTGGTCGAGGTGGCTTCGCTGGTTGGCAACTACTACTGACCGCTAACCGGTTGCGCCATGAGTTCACCGCCTGATTCACCGCCTGCGCCCGCCGTGCTGCCTGCTACGCCGGGCGCTGGCACCGCGCCGGAAAATACCGCCAGCCTGGAGTTCAAGGCCCGGCTGCTGATGCTGTTCATGCTGCTGCTGGTTTGCGGGTCGGCGGTGTATGTGCTGTATGCACGCGGCGCCTTCGAGTCGACCCAGCGCCTGGTGCTGATGGCCGAGGATTCCGAAGGGGTGGTGGTTGGCATGGACATGACGTTTGCCGGCTTTCCCATCGGCCGGGTACGCCGCATCGAGCTGGCCGAAGACGGCAAGGTGCGCATCCTGGTCGATGTGGCCAGCAAGGATGCCCGCTGGCTGCGCACCAGCAGCGTGTTCACGCTGGTCAGGGGAATCGTCGGCGGCCCGAGCATCCGCGCCTACACCGGCTTGCTGAACGATCCGCCGCTGCCGGAAGGCGCTGTGCGAAGCGTGCTGCAGGGCGATGCCAGCGCAGAGATTGCGCGGGTGGTGTCAGCCGCCAGGGAACTCATCGACAACCTGGCCAGCTTGACCCGCAGCGGCGGCTCGGTCGGCGCCAGCCTGGCCAGTGTGCAGGTGCTGACCGGGCGGCCCAATGCGCCCGGCGGCGCTCTGGCGGTGCTGCTGGGCAGCGAGATTGAAGCCAAAAAGTTTTCGGTCACGCTGGACCGTGTCAACCGCCTGCTGGCCAGGTTCGACAGCCTGGCCGCCAAGACCGACACCCAGGTGTTTGGCGACAAGGGATTTCTGCCCGAGACGCGCGCCACCGTCATGCAGCTCAATGCCATGCTCGGCGAGGCCCGCGCCAGCTTGAAAAAAGTCGATGCGATCCTGGTCGACGCGCAGGCCGTCTCTTCAAATGCCAAAGAGGCCAGCGCCGACCTGGGGGCGCTGCGCGCCGAGGTGGAAGCCAGTTTGCGAAAGGTCGACGGGCTGGTCGGCGACATCAACCGCAAATGGCCGTTTTCCCGGGATGCGGAGATAAAGCTGCCATGAGCCCGTTTTTTACCCGCGTTATGAAACCGTCGGCTTGGCTCGCCAGCGCTGTGCTGCTGTGCGCCTGCGCCGGCGGACCGAAACCACCGGACTGGCAGGTCGAGGCCAAAGGGTCGGTGGAGCGATCGGTCGGCGCCTACCTGGCCGGCGACAGCCGGGTGGAAGCCGCCGAGCTGGCGCGCGCCCGCAACCAGCTGTCGCGCACCGGCCGCGCCGACCTGCTGGCCACGGCCGAACTGCTGCACTGCGCCGCCCGCGTCGCCAGCCTGGTATTTGAGACCTGCGCCGGTTTTGAGCCCTTGCGGGCCGATGCGACCCCCGCCCAGACGGCCTATGCCGAATACCTGCAGGGCCGGCTGGTTGCTGAAAATATTGTGCTGCTGCCGCCGGCCCAGCGCGCTGTGGCGAGCGGTGACGCCGCGTCGCTCAAGGCGATTGCCGACCCGCTGGCGCAACTGGTTGCAGCCGGAGTTTTGCTGCAAACCCGGCAGGCCAGCCTGCTGGTCATTGCCCAGGCCGTCGACACTGCATCCGCCCAGGGCTGGCGGCGCCCGTTGCTGGCCTGGCTGGGCGTGCAGGCCCGGCATGCCGAAGAGGGCGGCGACATGCAAGAGGCAAACCGTGTGCGCCGTCGCATGGCGATTGCCCAGGGCGCCGGGCTATGCCTGCAACAGCCTGAGAAAGACCCACCATGAGCTACACAGTCAAACTTTATGCATTCGAAGACGCCAGCCCGGCCCAGTTGCAGGCGGCCGAGCAGCGGTTCAGGCAGGCGCTGGACGAATCGCTGGGCGACGAATGCCTGGTCGCACCGGTGCATGCGGCCTACCGGCGCATCGTGGCCACCTATGGTGAAAACCCGGTCGACGATGTGCTGTCGCCGGGCGAGCTGGAAATCTTAGGCCAGTGGCGGGCGGCCGAGTCGGCCGCCATGACCGCCGCCCTCGGGCCGAACCGCTACATGGGCGATGCGCAGTTCGAGATTTTCAGCTGAATAAAGCCCGCACTGAACCCGTCAGGGCGAGCGGCTCAGGCGCGGCGACGCCAGCGCCCGCAGCTGGTCGTTGATTGCCAGCTCCACTGCCGGCAGCCGGGCAAGCAGCCGGGCCTTGTCCAGCGCGCCATGCAGCTGGCGCACATCCTTGCTGCTGGTCGTGGCCTTGATCTGCGCCACCGCTGCTGCAAGATTGCCGCTTTTGATCAAGGCCAGCATTTTGATCACCCATTCGGTCATGTCGGTCCTTTGCCTGGAAGGCTCGGGCTGCAAACAGCGCAGCGCCGCAGTCATTTTAGTTTTGTTTTGGCTTTGCGGTTGCTTTTGCTACTGAATACATAGCTGCTAACGGCCTGCCAACAAGCACCAGCGGCCTGTTTGACTGGAAAAAGTGTAACCGCGGCGCTTGCCGCCTGCGATGGCGCCCCGCTGACAGTAAAATCCGCAGCCTTGCCCGCAGCAACCCTGGCGGGAGCGATGAACGAACCGAGTGACCGAGCCGTGACCGAATCCCGCCAACCGACGCCTGAGCCGGCGACCGAACCCCTGGCCGCCGACGCGCCGAAAATCCAGCAGGCGCGTTTGTGGTGCGGCGATGGCTGGACGGCCCGGGTGCTGAAAAACGAGGACGACGACGGCTGGGCGG
>JACMQR010000014.1 GCA_014376885.1 Polaromonas sp. | reverse complement strand
CCGGGCTGAAGCACGCGGGTTTCGTCGTAGGCTTCCCGGCCATCGGTAAACCGGAAAAGGTGCACCTTGTCATAGCGCGCCACGCAAACGCCAGAAGGAGCAAATGCCAGCGAACTGTTGCGCGCGCGGCCCGGGTCGCCAGAGGCCAGCGGCAGGGTGCCGCCGACGATCCACAGGCCAAGTTCTTTGGCGGTACGGCTTAAAAAGCCCTGGATGGCGCCATCGCCGAAGGTCTCGCGCAGTGCCAGTTTGTCGGTATCTTTCAGGCCCATGATGCAGAAATACTCGGGCAGCACAGCCACCTCGGCGCCTTGCGCTGCGGCCTCGCACAACAGTTGATGCGCTGCCGCCAGATTGGCCTGGACACAGGTTGCGGACACCATCTGGATTGCTGCGAGCTTCATGGGACTTCCTTTGCGGGTGGTTTCGGCTTTCAGCCGCAAAAGCAATTTGCTATAGAACTAATAGCTGTTTATTCAGGAATTACGCCGGCTGAAGGCTAATTTTTGTTTGAATTTTAACCCGCTGCAGGCCTTTCGCCACGTTCGCAGATGCGGCCACGCACAGTGTGCCTACCGCGTCGCGGGAGGTGGGTTGTTTTCGGCCGCCCTCGCCGCTGCCGCCGCCCGCCGGTCGACCTTGGTGATTTTCGGGTCGGCCCAGGTGCCATCAATATGGAACTCCTGCGTGGCAGCTTCCATCAGCGGGCGACGCAGGAAAACCTGAGCGAGAAATGTGCCCAGGCCGATGGCCGGGTTGATGACAGTGGCAATCAGCGACGCGGTGCCAGCATTGATTTCGGGCACAACCACCACTTTCAGATCCTGCGTTTCACGGGAAATATCAGCGCGGCCTTCCATCAGCACGGCGGCATTGACGCCACTCATCTGCAGGTTGTTGGTTTGCGCAATGCCCTGACTGATGTTCACGTCGCCGCGCACGAAGTCGAAGGCAAAACCCTCGGAGAATACATCGCGGAAATCAAGCGTCAGCCGGCGCGGCAAGGATTGCAGGCTAAGCACGCCCAGAAGTCTGCCGATGCCCGGGTCGGCTTTCACGAACTGCCCCGACTCCATATCCACATTGAACTGGCCACCCAGACTGGGGTAGTCCAGGCTGAGCGGCGAGCCGGCCCAGCCGATCTGGCCTTCCAGCCGGCCTTTGCCACGCCGGATCAGATCAGCCATGCCAAAGCGTTTCAACAGCTCGCCCGAGTCGGTCACATCCAGCCTGAAATTCATGCTGGTACGCCGCCGTTCTGCCCCGCTGCGGCCACTTACCGGCAGCGCTGCCGCGTCGGCTAGCCTGGGCGCGGCCCAGTTACCGCTGGCCGTCAGTACGGCTTCGGGCAACGTCACATTAAGCTTGTTGAGCCGCCATTCTCTGGCGCTGTCCCGGGCCGCGGCATTGACGTTGCGATTCACCGCCTCGATCTCCACCCGGCCCAGCCTTTTGCCGCGCAATTCGAAGTCCTCGACGACTATATCTAGCGCCGGAATGTTGGCTGGTTGTTCATCGAGCAGGGCTTCCACCTCATTGGCGGTTGCCGGCGCCAGGCTAAGGCGCGCCAGCCGTGCGTAGACGCGACCGCCGCCCAGGCCGCCAGTGCCGTCCGCTTGGCGAAATTCGACATATCCGTTGAGTTCGTTGGCGTCGATGTTGGCGCGCCAGTTCAAGCCTTCGCGAGAACCCCCGACCACCACGTTGCGCAGTGTTCGCCCCTGCACAGTCAGTTCTTTTGCGCGTACGGCCATGAGGGTAGGAAGATAGGCCAGCGCAGCGCCAGTTCCAGGCGCAGGCGCAGGCGGCACGGCTCCCACGGGCTGCGTGCTGATGGCACTGCCCAGAATTTTTTCCCACGCATCGAGGTTGACCTGGGCCAGATTGATGTTGGCGGTGACGCCGTTGTCAAGCCGCTGCACCGCCTCTCCGTCTTCCAGCCCGACGCCGATGCTGCCGCGAATCACGCGGGGCTGGTCGCCGCTGAGGTCGCGCACGTAGTTGATGGTTGCCACGTTGCCGATGGTGAGCGCCAGCCGGTCCTGCAAGGCTTGCCCAGGCTTCAACGACTCGGTCAGCAGGGTGTTTTCAAAAACTACAGGAAGTGCCGCATCGGCGGTTTTCCCAAGAGGCGCGGGCAGACTCAAGGCCATGCCCTGCAGGTTGCTGCTGACACTGACCTCGGTCACGCCTTTTCTGAAACCCAGTGAGGCGGTGTAGGCCGCACTGCCGCTGGCCTGTTGTGCCAGCCGCGAAACGACGCCAATTTCCTTGAGTTGCTTCAGGCCCTCGGCGCTAAGCGTGCCCTGTGCCTTGAAGACCACCGGAGCCTCTGCCTCGGGCTCTGCTGCTGCGCCCGCACGCGCCGCCTGCATGCCGCCATCGACACGTACATCACCGCCCAGCATCCGGGCCTGCACGCCTTTGACATCGACGCCGCGCTCGGTAATGCGGACGAGGCCGCGAAGGTTGTCCAGCGGCGGCGTGCCTGGCGCGAACTGAACATCGTTTCCGGGCAGGACGACCGTGCCCTCAACGCTTGCATTACTGATGGCGCTAATGGGCAAGCCCAGACGAAAACGGTAGTCGGCGGCGCCAGACGCCACGGTTTTCGTCAGCGCCTGACTGGTAATGCCCAGCAGCGGCGAAGTGTTGACAAAGGCCAGCGCCTCGTTAAGCGGGCCGTTGGCCTCCAGGCTCGCATCGATGGTGGCGTTTTTCAGCAGGTCGGGAATCTTCGCGCTGGCCTTGACCAGCCTCAGGCCCGGCAGGCCGGCGACTTTGGCGCTGGCGCCATTGACTTCAAGCGCTGCGCGCATGAAAACCAGCTCGCCCTTCAAATCTGTCAATGCCGGCCAGGGCAGTTCGTTGGCCGGCTGCAGAATCTTCGGCACATAGGCGTACTGCCCGCCCTGCACCTTTGCCGTGACCCTAAATTCACCCAGCGCCGGGTTGCTGAACGGGATCGCATCGACCGGCCCTTTGACCTTGAAATTTATATCGCTGACCGCGCCCGCCAGCACAGCGTCGCGCACGTAGTGCCGTACCGGCTCGGCCATCACCAGCGGCAGGTAGCGATGGACTCTGGCGCCATTGCCGCGCGTCAGCGATCCCTGCAAATCAAGCACGCCGGGAAAGCGACGATCTGGCCAGATGGGTGCCGGTTTGCTAGCGGCTCGCTGCGTGGCGGGTCCCGCGACCGCTGACGCATCGTCGGTGCGCCAGCTGACCTGTGCCTGTCCTTCGGCGTCGGCATTGGAAAACTGCAGGTTGCGCAGCCTCGCCTCAATAGTGCGGCCCGATACTTTCCAGGTCGCCTCCGCCGTCAGTTTGTCAAACGGCACCCGCGACTCTTCAAATACGCCCGGAAAATCCAGACTGCCGTTGTCGATCAGTACTTGCGCCTTGCCGCCGTCTTGCGTCATTTCGAAATCAATCGTGCCGCCGCTCAATCCGGGTCGGCCGGGCGTTTCGTGTTGGTTCGGCGCCTGTCCGCCCATGCCTGCCGGCCCCGCCGCCAGGCTCAACGCGGTGACCTGCCCGCTGACCGCGAACGTGTTCAGGGCGTCCAGTGGACCCTGCCAGCGCGCCTTTACGGTTTCAACCTGCCCGCTGGGCACAAAAGACTGAATCAGCGCATGCGTGACGTTGCCGACGGGCAGGCGGCTGGCTATTTGCGCCAGCGCGGCCAGGTCCAGTTTGTCGGCATTAAGTTCGGTGTTTTCGGCGCGCTGGCCTTCGCGGCTGGTATGGGCCAGCGTCATATTCCCGCCCGGCCACTGCACCCCGTCACGGGTGCGAAAGCGAAGGTTTTCGGTGTTGAAGTTAAAGCCGTCCACGCGCCGCGCGCCGCCGATACGGCCAGACACCGAATCAAAGGCGAGCGGTTCGAGCTTGTTGCCAAGCCTGGCCTCGACGCCCTGCAAGGCCACATCGGCCAGACCACCGGTGAGCTGCCCGTCCCTTACGTCGGCCCAGACGCGAAGCGCGCCGTTGCCACTGGCAAGGGTGATGCCGAGATTTTGAAGGTTTGCATAGGGCGTGATCCGGGCAAGGTTGGTTCGCGCGAATTCGCCGTACATCTGGCCTGACCAGTTGGTGAAGTCGCCTTCCCGGGTTGACAGTAGCGGCTGACGGAACATGCCCCTGAGCGTGAAGCGGTCACCCAGATTGGCGGGCGGTGTGGCGTCCAGGCGCACCGCGTGGCGATGACGCGAGTTGCGCAGTACCCAGTCGACGTTGGTGAGCGCCAAAGTCGGCGCCTGCCGTAGCTCGTCGGTCCAGCGCACGGTGCCGCCACGTATCACCAATTCGGATTGGGAAAAAATCCAGTCGATGACGGCACCGCCTCCGGTGTCGCTGCGTTCCGAAACCGGCAATCCGCCAACATAAAACCTGCCGTTACTCGCGCGGCGAACGTCCAGCTCAGGTTGCTCGATCAGCAGCTGCTCAAACCCACGGCCCCAAAGCGACGCCGGTGTGAGTACGCCCGAGATGCGCGGCAAGCGCAGCGCCACCTGTTCGCTAGCATCCAGCAGACGGACGTCGGCAAGCTCGAAAATCGGGAACACGCCTTCTGATTTGGCGGTGATCTGCCCGATAAGGACCGGCAGGCCCAGCGCCTTGCTGGCAGCGGTCTCCAGCCGCGGACGAAATTCGCCGATTCGCGGCACAATCCAGCCATGAAGCTCCAACCAGCCCAGAGCGAACAGCAGCCAGGCCGTAGCAAGCAGCCACATCGTGACGCTTGCGGCTCTGGCAAGCCACCGAATTCGCCGGGAAGGCAGTGCAGGCGGGGTGAGAATCGTTGGCTCCATTGACCCGGGAATTATGACCGCCGCAAGTACCCTGCGCCTGGCCCGTCATTCATGCTTGTGTGTGACGTAGTGTGATGAGCACTCCCTTGACTGCCAGCCCCGAGTCCGGGCTTTTGCCAGATGATGCTGCGATGTATTCGCGCACGGTCCAGCGCATTCGCCGGCGCTATGCCGACCGGCTGCATTTGCTGGCCGAAGGCCCGCCACTGCACGCTGGCATGCAGGCCGTCTTCCTGGCCTTGCAGGCCACCGGAATGGACACTTCCGCCGCCCTGCGGGTGCTGCGCCAACTGGTCATCGAACGTCTGGCGGTGCTGGACTGCGGACAACAGGCTCCGCTGGCCGTCGTCATACAAGCCATGACCGAACTGGCCGAACTTGCGCTGGATGTCGCGGTACAAGAGACCAATGCGATGCTCGATGCCCTGTATGGCCCGCCGCTGGCGCCAGACGGCAGCCGCGCCTGCTTGTGGGTAGTCGGCATGGGCAAGCTGGGCGGGCGCGAGCTTAATGTTTCCAGCGACATCGACCTGATCTATGTCTACGACCACGATGGCGAAACGGCCGGCCGGTCAGACGGGCGCGGCCAGATTTCCAATCACGAATATTTTGCGCACCAAGTCCGGACTATTTTTGCCCTGATTGGCGACGTTACCGAACACGGTTTCGTTTTTCGCGTTGATCTGGCGCTGCGGCCAAATGGCAACTCGGGCCCGGCGGCGGTTTCTCTCGGCGCGCTGGAAGATTACTTTCAGGCGCAGGGTCGCGAATGGGAACGCTTCGCCTGGCTCAAAAGCCGGGTGGTGGCGCCGCAGCGATGCATTGCGACCGGGCTGGCGCTGGCGGTTCGCGGGGTCGTGCTGCCGTTTGTTTTCAGGCGTTACCTGGACTACAGCGTGTTCGATGCGCTGCGCGTTTTGCAGCGGCAGATTCGCGAACATGCGGCCAAACGGTGTGCCGGCCATCCTGAACGGGCCAACGACGTAAAGATATCGCGCGGCGGCATTCGTGAAATCGAATTTACCGTGCAGCTGCTGCAGGTGGTGCGCGGCGGACAGTTTCCTGAGCTGCGCACCCGCCGCACAATTGACGCGCTGCAGCGCCTCGCAAAAGCCAACCTGATGCCGCAGGACACGGCCGACGCGCTGACACGAGCGTATGTTTTTTTGCGCCGCGTCGAACACCGCATTCAGTACCTTGACGACCAGCAGACCCATGTGTTGCCAACGCGCGACGACGACCTCGACTGGGTGGCGCACACGATGGGTTTTGGGCAGGCGGCTGGATTGCTGCGCGAGCTGGATACGCACCGCGAATTGGTAGCGGGTGAATTCGACAGATTGTTGGGTGGAAAGGAGGAGTGCAGAACTTGCGGTCCGGCAGGTGGTGCGGCTAATTTGCGGGCTGCTGGTGGTGAGCAGGGCCGGGACGTTCTGGAACAGTTGTCAGAGCAATGGCCAGTGCAATTTCGAGCCCGGCTGGCGCTCTGGCGCCAGCACCCGCGCATACTTGCATTGCGTGACGATTCGCGCGCCCGCCTGGCGCGGCTGATCCAGCGCACGGCCATCTGGTTGCAGGAGGGCGCAGTAACAGAAGAGGCCGCCATCCGTGTCATTGACTGGATTGAGCCCCTGCTGCGACGCGAAAGTTATCTGGCGCTACTGCTGGAACGCCCGGCCGTACACGAGCGCCTGCTGCGCTTGCTGGGTGCGGCGAAATGGCCAGCGCGTTATTTGCTGCAGCACCCTGGCGTAATCGACGAACTGGCCAGCAACGAGATGCTGCACGAACGCTTTGATGCTGCGCTGTTTGCGCGCGAACTTCATGAGCGACTGGCGTCGTTCAAACGCACCGGCGAAGACGACGAAGAAACCTGCCTGAATCTGCTGCGCCGTGCCCACCATGCTGAAGTGTTTCGTACTTTGGCGCGCGACGTTGAAGGTGTGCTCACGGTGGAGCAGGTAGCAGATGATTTGAGCGCGCTGGCCGAAACGGTTCTGGGTGTGACGGCCCACTGGTGCTGGCAGCGCCTGAAAGAACGGCATCGCGAAGCGCCGCAATTTGCCATCATTGCCTACGGAAAACTAGGCGGCAAAGAGTTGGGATACGGCAGCGACCTGGACATCGTTTTTGTTTACGAGGACGAGCACGAGCGCGCCCCTGAGGTGTATGCCGCTTTTGTGCGCAAGCTGATCAATTGGCTGACGGTAAAGACCGGCGAGGGCGATCTGTACGAGATCGACACCGCCCTGCGGCCAAACGGAAATTCCGGCTTGCTGGTGACCAGTTTTTCGGCTTACGCCAACTACCAGCAGCAGCGCGGCAGCAACACCGCCTGGACCTGGGAACACCAGGCGATGACGCGGGCGCGTTTCGTGCTGGGCGACGAACTGCTGCGCCAGCGTTTTGAAGCCATTCGCCGAAGCGTCATCATGGCACCGCGCGATATCGCTGCGCTGCAGCACGAAATTGTCGCCATGCGTGAAAAGGTACGGGCCGCGCATCCAGCGCGAAATACCCGCGTCTTTAGCGCCGGAACGGCCACAGGAACCGTCGCTGTCGGCCCCGTCAGTAAAGCGCCGCATGCTGAAAAGTTCGACGTCAAGCACACGTCGGGCGGTATGGTCGATGCCGAATTTGCGGTTCAGTTTTTGGTGCTGTCCGCATCTGCGAAGAACCCCGAGATGGCCGACAACGTGGGCAACATCGCGCTGCTGCAGCGGGCCGAGCACGCCGGGCTGCTGCCGGCAGGTGTCGGCCAGGGCGCCGCACGGGCTTACCGCGAACTGCGACGGGTCCAGCACAATGCGCGGCTCAATGAAGAGCCAACCCAGGTCAGCCCGCAGACACTGACGAATGAACGCGAGGCGATCCAGCGGCTGTGGGTGGCGACGTTCGACAGAGCAGGCCGGGGTTCGCGCGGCACCGGCCCGCCATGACAGTTGTAAGGGCGCGGGTCTTTAGGTAATTATTAATCAATCGTTTGATTTTTGTGCTCGAATACAGGCATGAAATCGAATGCACAGCGACTCAAGCTGAATCCCTGGTCCGCGCTGCCTGAACCTTTCATTTCCGTGTCAGATCAGGTCGTCGCCTCAGGTCGCAAGCCCCGCGCAGGCGGCCTGGAGGCCCGACAAACGCTGTTGCTCGCGGCGCTGAAGCTGTTTTCCGAAAAAGGCTTTGCGAAAACGTCGACGCGCGCCATAGCCCAGGCGGCCAGCGCAAATATCGGCGCCATCAGCTATTACTTCGGCGACAAAGCGGGCCTGTACCGCGCGGTTTTTGCTGAACCGATGAAAATGCCGGCGCAGGGCGTGGCACAACTTCGTCAGCCGCAGCTGAACTTGCGCCAGTGCCTGGAAGCCGTTGTCAAAGGTTTCCTCGAACCCATGAAGCAGGGCGAGCTGATGCAGCAGTGCATGCGCCTTCACTTTCGGGAACTGCTGGAGCCAACCGGTGTGTGGGCGCGTGAAATTGACCAGCAGATCAAACCGGCGCATGGCGCGCTGCTGGCCATGCTGGGCCGCCATCTGGGTGTAGCCAGGCCCGACGATGCTCTGCACCGGCTCGCTTTCAGCATTGCCGGTCTGGCCATGCACCTG
>JACMQR010000125.1 GCA_014376885.1 Polaromonas sp. | reverse complement strand
TGAAATTCGCGCCAGCTGGCAGATTTCAGCGCAAAACGCTCCCAAATAAAGCACCGCTTTCATGTACGACATCGAATTTCTGGATATTCCGCCGTTGATTCAAGCAGGCGGCGTTGTGCGCCTTCCGGGCTCGAAAAGTATTTCCAACCGCGTTCTGCTGCTGGCGGCGCTCAGCCACGGCCAGACCACTATCCACGATTTGCTGGCGTCCGACGACACCGCCGTCATGCTCACCGCGCTCAAGCAGCTCGGCTGCAGCGTTGTGCAACAGGGCCACAGCGCAGTGATCGGCGGGCTGGGCGGCCAGCTCATCGAGCGCCAGGCAGCGCTGTTCATGGGCAATGCTGGCACAGCCATCCGGCCGCTGACCGCTGCCCTGGCACTGCTGGGCGGCGAATTTGAACTGTCAGGCGTGCCGCGCATGCATGAACGCCCGATTGGTGACCTGGTCGATGCGCTTCGGCAGCTAGGCTGCTCGATCGACTACCTTGGCAACGATGGCTTTCCCCCATTGCGGCTGCGGCCGGGTCGGTTGACGCTTGACCAACCCATCCAGGTTCGTGGCGACGTTTCCAGCCAGTTCCTGACCGCCCTGCTGATGGCGCTGCCGCTGGTGGCCCGGCAGGCCATCTGCATTGAAGTGGTCGGAGAGCTGATTTCCAGGCCCTACATCGAGATCACACTCAAGCTGCTCGAACGCTTTGGCATTCAGGTCGAACGCGATGGCTGGCAGCGTTTCACGATTCCAGCCGGCAGCATGTACCGCTCGCCGGGCGAGATCCATGTGGAGGCGGACGCCTCATCTGCTAGTTATTTCATAGCACTTGGCGCAATAGCAGCAAGCACAAGCGGCATGAATGCTCTAAAAATCATGGGTGTCGGCGCTGATTCCATCCAGGGCGACATCCGGTTTGTCGAGGCGGCCCGGCTGATGGGCGCCCAGATCGACAGCGCGTCCAATTCACTGCAGGTCTCGCGCGGCGCCTGGCCGCTGCGGGCAATCGACCTGGACTGCAACCACATGCCCGACGCCGCCATGACGCTGGCCGTGATGGCGCTGTACGCAGAAGGCACCACGGTTTTGCGCAACATCGCCAGCTGGCGGGTCAAGGAAACCGACCGCATCGCGGCCATGGCTTGCGAACTTCGAAAACTGGGCGCGACGGTAGAAGAAGGCCAGGACTGCCTGAAGATCACCCCGCCTGCCCAGGCGGACGGATGGAAGCCGGCCGTGATCCGCACCTACGACGACCACCGAATCGCCATGTGCTTTTCGCTGGCGGCGTTCAATCCGGCGGCTTTGCCTGTCCGGATCCTGGACCCCCGGTGCGTTGCAAAAACCTTTCCCGATTACTTCGAAGCCCTGTTTTCCGTGGTCCACGGGCAAGCCGGCCAGATTCCGGTGATCTGCATTGACGGCCCGACCGCCTCGGGCAAGGGAACCCTGGCGGCGCTGGCGGCGCATCAACTGGGCTACCACTATCTCGACTCCGGCGCCCTGTACCGCCTGAGCGCGTTTGCCGCGTCGCGCGCTGGCGTGTCGCTGGACGATGGCCAAGCGGTTGCCCGGATCGCGCGCCACTTGCCGGTGCGCTTCGAGCATGACCGGATTTACCTGTCGACCGCCGAGGGCGATGAAGACGTTTCCGAGCCCATTCGCACCGAAGCAGCCGGAATGGCCGCCTCCCGGATATCAGCCCATCCCCAGGTCCGCCATGCGCTGCTTGACCTGCAGCGCAGCTTTCGCCGGCTCCCTGGCCTGATCGCCGACGGCAGGGACATGGGCACGGTGGTGTTCCCCGATGCGGCGCTCAAG
>JACMQR010000124.1 GCA_014376885.1 Polaromonas sp. | reverse complement strand
CCCAGGGCCTGCGGACACCGGACATTCACAGCCACGGCACGACCCGCGTCGGCACGGTGGCAATGGGCGATGCCGTGGTCAAGGCGCTTGGCTGACCCGTTTCGCACCGGCTGCAGATCCGCGCCGCGTGTCAGCCGGGCAGCAGGCCGGCGTCGCTACAATATAAAAATGTGCAACCGCCCGACTCCAGCCGCCCAGGCAGTCGCCCTGCCGACCGGCGCTGGCGATCCGGTCGTTGCCCAGACCACTCAAACGACCACCATTAAAGGCTGACCCGCCTGGTTCGTCGTGCCCACCGGCTCGATGAGCCGGGCCAGAAAGCCGATTTTTTTCGTACTTTTCAAGGGCTCTCATGAAACTCAAAGGCAATCTCACCGGCCTTGTCGGCTGGCGCGGCATGGTCGGCTCGGTCCTGATCGACCGGATGCAGGCCGAAGGCGATTTCGATCTCATCGAGCCAGTCTTTTTTTCCACCTCGAACGCCGGCGGCAAGGCGCCCGCCCAGGCCAAGAGCGAAACCGTCCTGAAGGACGCCTTTGACATCGAGGCGCTCAAAAAGTGCGCCATCATCCTCACTGCCCAGGGCGGCGACTACACCGCCGAGGTGTTTCCCAAGCTGCGCGCAGCCGGCTGGACGGGTCACTGGATTGACGCGGCCTCGACGCTGCGCATGAACGACGACGCGGTCATCGTGCTGGACCCGGTCAATCTGCCGGTGATCCAGAATGCGCTGGCCAAAGGCGGCCGTAACTGGGTGGGCGGCAACTGCACGGTCAGCTGCATGCTGATGGGCGTGGGCGCGCTGTACAAGGCCGGCCTGGTCGAATGGATGACCAGCATGACCTACCAGGCGGCGTCCGGCGGTGGCGCGCAGCACATGCGCGAATTGCTGACCCAGTTCGGCACGCTCAACGCCGAAGTGCGCCCCCTGCTGGACGATCCGAAATCGGCCATTTTGGAAATCGACCGGCGCATCCTGGCCAAGCAGCAGTCCTTGAGCGTTCAGGAAACCGCCAACTTCGGCGTTCCGCTGGGCGGCAGCCTGATTCCCTGGATTGACAAAGACCTGGGAATCGGCAAGAGCCGGGACGATACCGGCTGGGGCATGAGCAAGGAAGAATGGAAAGGCGGCGCCGAAACCAACAAGATTTTGGGCCAGGGCGCAAGCTTTGGAACAGCGGAAACACCGGTCGATGGGTTTTGCGTGCGCATCGGGGCGATGCGCTGCCACAGCCAGGCCTTGACCTTCAAGCTCAAGAAAAACGTTCCCCTGGCCGACATCGAGGGATTGATTGCTGCCGACAACGCCTGGGTCAAAGTGGTGCCCAACACGCGGGAGGCATCGATCAAAGACCTGACACCGGTGGCAGTTACCGGAACCATGCAGATTCCGGTCGGGCGCTTGCGCAAGCTGGCCATGGGTCCGGACTACCTGGGCGCCTTTACGGTTGGCGACCAGCTGCTCTGGGGAGCTGCCGAGCCATTGCGGCGCATGCTGCGCCTGCTGCTTGAGGCATGAGTTTTCACCGCCTTGGGACTGACGCCATACAATCCAGCGTTGCAGACAGTCGTCAAGGCGCGTTGGCTTGCAACAACGGACCAGCCCGGAACGGACCGGTTTGATCGCCGTATCAAAGCTTAAGCTTTGTCCTAACTTGTCAGTGCCAGACCTTGATGTTAAGGTTGATTTTCAAAAATTAGCCTCAAGGTTTTTGTGCGCCCAAGCAGTAAAACGTTCTCTTCAGACCCAGTCTTAACGGAAGCACACCTCATGAATCATCGTGGCCGCTGGCGGATTGGTGCTTTGGCAAGCGCTGTGGCATTGCTGGGCAGCCTGGCAACCCTTCAAGCCCATGCTGTCGCGCTCGGCCGGATCACGGTTCAGTCAGCCCTGGGCGAATCGCTTCGCGCCGAAATAGACATTTCCGATCTCAGCGCCGAAGAAGCTTCCAGCCTGAAGATCGCAGTCGCTGGTGCTGACGTGTTCAAGTCGGCCGGCCTTGAGTATTCTGCCGCTGCGGCCGGTCTTGACATCCGGCTTCAAAAACGCGCTGATGGCCGCTCTTTCCTGCGCCTAAGCAGCAACCGCGCTGTCACTGATCCGTTTGTGGACCTGATTCTTGAAGCCCGTTGGGCCTCAGGGCGAGTGACGCGGGATTACACGCTGCTGTTTGATCCGCCTAGCCTGCGCGCCAACGGCGCCAGCCTGGTGGCCTCGGCGCCTGTGCTGCCCCGCGAAACCGCAGTGAACTCTGCCCTTTCGACGCGGCAGGAACTGCCAGCGACTGCCCTGCGCCCCCCCGCCCGGCTTGCCTCAGCAGTGCCCAGGCCGGCTGCGAGCGTGCTGGCGCCGGCCGAGAAAATTCCTGGTGCTCGGCAGATCACGGTCAAGCCGGGAGACAACGCCAGCAGGATTGCCGCGCAGAACAAGCCTGCCAGCGTGTCGCTAGACCAGATGCTGGCAGCTTTGCTGAAAGGCAATCCGCAGGCCTTCGTCGGCGGCGACATCAACCTGATCAAGTCGGGTGCCGTGGTCGATATTCCGGACGAACAAGCCGCCAGCGCACTTTCTTCAAGCGACGCCAAAAAAACCCTGGTGGCCCAGAGCAGGGACTTCAACACATTTCGCCGCAGGCTGGCAGACGGCCTGCCCGCCGCCGCGCCGGCCGCCAACGCCGACCGTCAGGCCAGCGGCAAGCTTCAGGGGCGGGTCGATGACCGCGCCCTGGCCGCCACCTCGCCCGACAAGTTGACCTTGTCAAAAGGGGCTGTGCAGGGCGCGCAGTCCAGCGAGCCCCTGTCCAGAGACGTTGCCAGCCGTTCCGCGGAGCCGTCAAAAAACAGCAACGCCAGCAATCCGCTGCCGGCCGCGCCAGGAACCATTGCGTCTGTGCCGCCCCTGGCGGCGCTCCCGCCAGGCGGCCCTGCCAGTCCGGCGCCCGCCCCCACGGGCGCAATGGGCGCTGCTCCCGGTGCAGCCATGTCTCCGGAATTTGGCCTGCAGGCGGGCGCTGCTGCAGCGCTGCCCGCTTCCGGCGCCGAGACAGCCGCGGCGGTTGCGCCGGCTTCGCAGCCGGCGGTGGCGGCTAGAGCGCCGGCTGCGTCTCAAGTGCCGGCTGCAGGCGTGCAACCGGCCTTGATTGCGCCGGCAGCGGCGCCGCCGGCAAAAAGCCTGATGGATTGGCTGCTCGACAACCCATTGCTGCTGGGCGGCGGCGCGCTTTTGGCACTGCTCGCCGGTCTGGGCATGGTGCGTTATCGAAAAGGCCAGAGAGCGAGCCAGATGGACAGCTCGTTTCTTGACAGCCGCCTGCAGCCCGACTCGTTTTTTGGCGCCAGCGGCGGCCAGCGGGTGGACACCAGCGTCAGCAATGCGGGCAAGTCGTCGATTGCCTACTCTCCCAGCCAGCTCGACGCAGCCGGCGATGTGGACCCGGTTGCCGAAGCCGATGTGTACCTGGCCTACGGCCGCGACCAGCAGGCCGAAGACATCCTGAAAGAAGCATTGCGCACCTACCCGGCCCGCATCGCCATCCACACCAAACTTCTGGAAATCTTTGCCAAGCGGCGCGACCACAAAGCCTTTGAAAGCGCTGCCCTCACGGCCTTCAAGTTAAGCGGTGGCCAGGGCCCGGAATGGATCTTCATCAGCCAGCTGGGCCGCCAACTGGAGCCTGGCAACTCGCTTTACCAGCCAGGCACCGGGCCCTCGGATGAACAAGCAGCCAAAAATGCCTCAGGCACGCTGCTTCTGGCGACAAACAAGACTCAGGACACGCCTGCCCAGGCACCTGTTTTGAAACCCATGCCTGGCTTGGACCTGGACCTGGACCTGGACCTGGGATTCGCTCCGAATAAAGCGCTGGCGGCTTCGGCGGCGCCGCGCCTGGTGGCGGCGACCGCACCCAGCCGGCCGGCCCCTGTGCCCGCCCCGCCGGCTGGCGAAGCGCCGCCGTCTGCGTTTTTAGACCTGGACCTGGACTTGGATCTGGACGACGCGCCCGCTGCGGCTGCGGCAGGCCGTTTGCCCCTCGATAGCGCCCAGTTGGCAAAGGCGCCGCCGCCGGAAATCGACTTCCTGGCCGCTGGCCTGGACTTCACGCCCGAGCCCTTCCTGACGCGTAAGGCAGCTGCAGCACCGCCGCTGCCGGTCAACCATGACGGCATGCTGGAGTTCGACCTCAGCTCGCTGTCGCTGGAGCTCGGTCCTGAAGCCCGGCCTGCGCCAGCGGCCTTGCCAGAGCAGGAAAACGACCCGCTTGAAGTCAAGTTCCTGCTCGCGGAAGAATTCCGCATCCTTGGCGATGCTGACGGCGCTCGCTCGCTTGCCGACGAAGTCGTTGCCAAAGCCATGGGCCCCTTGAAATTCAAGGCCCAGGCGTTTCTCAATACCCTGTCATGACCCGCATGCAGGGCGGTAGCGCCAGCTGATGGAGCCGAGCCGGTGAGGATCGCGCTTGGCTTGAGCTACAGCGGCAGCGCGTACGAAGGATGGCAAAGCCAGCTTTCAGGCAATACCGTCCAGGACAATCTGGAACTGGCCTTGGGCAAGTTCGCCGTCCAGCCGATTCGCGTCATGTGCGCCGGCCGCACCGATGCCGGCGTCCACGCGCTGCTGCAAGTCGCCCATTTTGACACCCTCTTGCTGCGCGAGACGGCCTCCTGGGTGCGCGGCACGAATGCCTTTTTACCTTCCGACATTGCGGTGCAATGGGCGCAACCGGTTCCTGACGACTTTCATTCGCGTGCCAGCGCTGTCGCGCGCCGCTATGCCTATGTGGTGCTGGAGTCGCCGGTGCGCCCCAGCGTTGAGGCCAGACGCGTCGGCTGGGTCTACCGCCCGCTCGATGGCGACGCCATGCGGCAGGCGGCCATGCACCTGATGGGCGAGCATGACTTCAGCTCGTTCCGGGCCGCGCAGTGCCAGGCCAAGTCGCCGGTCAAAACCATGACGCGCATCGAAATTTCCCAGCGCGCCGGTGCCGGCTCGCGCTACTGGCGATTTGAGTTCGAAGCGAATGCATTTTTGCACCACATGATCCGCAACATCATGGGCTGCCTGCTGGCCGTCGGCCAGGGCGCCCAGCCTGCCAGTTGGCTCGCCGATGTCGTCGCGGCCCGGCGCCGCGCCGCCGCTGCCCCGACCTTTTCGCCGGACGGACTTTATTTTCTCGGCCCAGTGTATGACGACCGCTTTGGCCTGCCGCTGCGTACGGCGGCTTATGATTGGCTCCCATGACCGCAACCCTCCCCCACAGCCGCACGCGCATCAAGATCTGCGGCCTGATGCTTGAAGCTGATGTCGATGCCGCCGTGGCTGCCGGGGCCGACGCCATCGGGTTGGTCATGTACCCCCACAGTGCCCGCCATGTCACGCTGGAGCGCGCTGCCGCCCTTGCCGAACGCCTGCCGCCGTTCGTCACACCGGTGCTGCTTTTCGTCAACGCCAGTGCTACTGAAATAGCAGCTGCGTGCGCCCGTATTCCTTGCGCGTTGCTGCAATTTCATGGTGACGAGACGCCTGCGGAATGCAGTGGTCCGGGCCGGCCCTTTGTCCGCGCCGCCCGCATCCCGCTGGACGATAGCCTTGAGCCGGCCGGCCGGCGCTTCGATCTCCTAAAATACGCTCAAGATTACTCAGCAGCCCAGGCCATCTTGCTCGACGCCCATGTCGAGGGTTATGGCGGCGGCGGAAAAACATTCAATTGGTCACTCCTTCCTCCAAGCGTCAACGCTCACCTCGTTTTGTCTGGTGGGTTGACACCTGCAAATGTGCTAGATGGCATTTTGCAGGTCAGGCCGCGCTGCACCACGCTGGCCGTTGATGTGAGTTCGGGCGTCGAGATCTCCAAGGGAGTCAAGAGTGCCCAAAAAATGCACCAGTTCGTGGCCGCCGTTCAGGCGGCCGATACCCAATTTCAAAACCTTTGCCGGACAGAACGCTCTGCCTGAGCGCGGCAGTCTTGCCGCCCTGTCCCTAACCGATCAAGACCATGTACAACTACCAACAACCAGACCTGGCCGGCCACTTCGGCATTTACGGCGGCAGCTTTGTTTCTGAAACCCTGACCCATGCACTGACCGAGCTGAAAGAGGCCTATGCAAAATACCAGCACGACCCGGAATTTCTGGCTGAGTTCAACTACGAGCTGAAGCACTTCGTCGGTCGCCCGTCGCCCATCTACCATGCTGCCCGCATGAGCCGCGAGCAGGGCGGCGCGCAGATTTACCTCAAGCGCGAAGACCTCAACCACACCGGCGCGCACAAGATCAACAACACCATCGGCCAGGCGATGCTCGCGCGCCGCATGGGCAAGCCGCGCATCATTGCCGAAACCGGCGCTGGTCAGCATGGCGTGGCCACCGCCACCATCTGCGCCCGTTACGGGCTGGAATGCGTGGTGTACATGGGCAGCGAAGATGTCAAGCGGCAAAGCCCCAACGTCTACCGCATGAAGCTGCTGGGCGCGACGGTGGTGCCGGTTGAAAGCGGCAGCAAGACCCTGAAGGACGCGCTGAACGAAGCCATGCGCGACTGGGTAGCCAATGTGGACAACACTTTTTACATCATCGGAACGGTGGCCGGCCCGCATCCCTACCCGATGATGGTGCGTGATTTTCAAAGCGTCATCGGCACCGAATGCCTGAGCCAGATGCCTGAAATGACAGCCGGCCGGCAGCCCGATGCGGTCGTGGCCTGCGTCGGCGGCGGCAGCAATGCCATGGGAATTTTTCATCCCTATATCGGTCATGAAAACACCCGGCTGATCGGCGTGGAAGCCGCGGGCGAAGGCATGGACAGCGGCCGGCATTCGGCATCCCTGCAGCGCGGCCTCCCCGGCGTGCTGCATGGCAACCGCACCTATGTGCTGCAAGACGACGACGGCCAGGTCACCGAAACGCACAGTATCAGCGCCGGCCTGGATTACCCGGGCGTCGGCCCGGAGCATGCGTTCTTGAAGGACATCGGCCGGGCCGAGTATGTCGGCATCACCGATGCCGAAGCCCTGGAGGCGTTTCACTACCTGTGCCGCACCGAGGGCATCATTCCGGCCCTGGAGCCGGCGCATGCCATCGCTTACGCCATGAAGCTGGCCAAAACCATGCGTTCCGACCAAACCATCCTGGTCAATCTTTCAGGTCGCGGCGACAAGGACATCGGCACGGTGGCGGACCTGTCCAGCGCCGATTTTTACTGCCGGCCGTCCTGCCGGGGCCAGGGCGTCAAGGGCGCCGCACATGTGATGGCTTTCAAGCCATGAGCCGCATCCAGGCAACCATGGCCGCGTTGCAGGCCCAGGGCAAAACCGCGCTGATTCCGTATGTGACGGCGGGCTTTCCGTTTGCCGACGTCACCCCCGAGCTGATGCACGGCATGGTGGCTGCGGGCGCCGACATCATCGAGCTGGGCGTGCCTTTTTCCGACCCCAGCGCCGACGGCCCGGTGATTCAAAAAGCTGGCGAAAAGGCACTGAGCTTCGGGGTTGGCCTGCTCCAGGTGTTGGGTATGGTGCGCAGTTTCCGCACCCAGGACCAAGCCACGCCGGTGGTGCTGATGGGCTACGCCAACCCAGTGGAGCGCTACGACATCAAGCATGGCGCGGGCGCCACCCCGAGCGCCTTTATTCGGGATGCTGCCGCCGCTGGCGTTGATGGCCTGCTGATCGTCGACTACCCGCCTGAAGAATGCACCGCATTTGCCGCCGAGCTGCGCGCGCACGACCTGGACCTGATCTTTTTGCTGGCCCCCACCAGCACCACCGAGCGCATGGCGCTGGTGGCCAGGGTTGCCAGCGGCTATGTGTACTATGTGTCGCTCAAGGGTGTGACGGGCGCGGGAACGCTCGATGTTCAGGCCGTCGAGGCCATGCTGCCGCGCATTCGCGCGCAGGTCGATGTGCCGGTGGGCGTTGGCTTTGGCATTCGCGATGCCGCCACCGCCCGGGCCATCGGCAAGGTTGCCGATGCGGTCGTGATCGGCAGCAAGATCATCGAGCTGATCGACAACCAGCCGCGCGACCGGGTCACTGCTGTGGCGCACGACTTTTTGAAGGACATCCGTGCGGCGCTGGACTGACGCCTGCCGCATCGCCTGGGCACTGGCGGTGGTGGTCCCCTGGCGCAGCCCGGCGCCCACTGGTCGCGACTTGGCCGCTCTTATTACATGACTCTGCCAGCGTGTCTCGCGCCTGCTAAAACCGCAGCCGCAACCGCCGGCCAACAAGGACCAATAGCATGTCTTGGCTAGAGAAACTTCTTCCTCCAAAAATCGCGCCCACCAACCCGACCGAACGGCGCAGCGTGCCCGAAGGGCTGTGGATCAAATGCCCCAGCTGCGAGGCTGTCCTGTACAAGACCGACCTGGAAAAGAACCAGAATGTCTGCCCGCAGTGCAGCCACCACCACCGCATTGGCGCGCGCACCCGGCTGGACGCATTTCTTGATGCCGAGGGCCGATACGAAATCGGCCAGGAAGTGCTTCCCGTGGATGCCCTGAAGTTCAAGGACAGCCGCAAATACCCCGAGCGGCTGAAAGAGGCCATGGAAAACACCGGCGAAACCGATGCGCTGGTGGTGATGGGCGGCGCGGTGCACAGCATTGGCGTGGTCGTGGCCTGCTTTGAGTTTGACTTCATGGGCGGCAGCATGGGCAGCGTCGTG
>JACMQR010000123.1 GCA_014376885.1 Polaromonas sp. | reverse complement strand
CTGCCGTGCTTGGGCGTGTAGACAAACTCGAAGCGGTCCCACAGCGCCTTGGCCTTTTCCGGTGCAAACGCGTCGTACAGCGAGCCCGGGGTGTGCGTGATCAGGTTGTCCATGACCAGCGTAATACGCTGCGCATCGGGGTAGCTTGCGGCGATGTCCTGCACAAACACTGCCCAGTCCAGTTTGGTCCGGCGCTCGGTGACCTTGGTCAAGCGCCACCCGGCCAGCGGCTCGCTGGCCATGAACACGTTGCACACGCCGCAGCGTTCGTATTCGTAGTCATGGCGCTCAGGCCGCCCGGGCGCCGCGGCAATGGGCTCGCGGGTCTCGCGAATGAGCTGGCGGGGCGTCTCGTCCATGCACACCACAGGGTGCTTTGCATCGCAGGGCCGGCTGTAGATGTCCAGCACCTGTTCCATGGCGGCCACGAAGGCGGCGCTGGCCTGCGGAGCAATCACCCAGCCGACTTTCCTCCAGTGCTTGATCTCGTTTTCTTCAGCGCCCGCCGCACCGTCTCGTGCGAGACGCTCTCCACCAGTTCGAGCTCGACCAGCCGATCGGCCAGCAGCCGCAGCGACCAGCGGGCCTGGCCTTCAGGGGGCGCCGAGCAACTCAGGGCCAGCAGCTGCGCCTCCAGGCGGCCGTCGATCAACAGGTCGTACTCGCACTGTGCCGGTTGGCGGTTCAGTGTCAGGTCCAGACCTTCGAGGACAAACTTCTTCTTGATGCGGTCCACCTTGCGCTCGCTCACGCACAGCATAGCCGCGATGTCGCAGGTGCGGGGGGGCTCGGTGTGCCCCCCGGCTTGGTCACAGTTGAGCAGTATCAAGGCATTGATGACTTTGGACGCTGCGTGCGTGCCTTTGCCTGCGATGCCCTGCAACTCGACTCTTTCCTGCTCTGATAAGGTGACTTTGTAATGTTCCATCCCCCATTGTCCACGTCACATAGCTCATGACGCGACACTAGTGCCGGCGCAACGCCTCCCGGTTGCCTTGTCGACGGCTACTTTTTTTGACATTCCCCTGATTTTTGACTTGATGCACGACGGCGCTGTCGCGGGCTCGTTCGCGTCGGTGTTCGTAGAGCGCACCGGCAGCGTGAAATTGTTCTGGACGATCTTTAAAAGCATCCTGGCCCAGGATTTTCAGTTTCCTGCCTCGGCCCGGCGCTGTGTGTGGCTGGTCATCAAGGGACCGAGCGGTGCGGAGGTCGGTTTTTTAAAGCGCTGCGTGGGTCTGGGCGATTGCCAACGCCACCATCTGGAGCTTTTGGCCATCCGCGCTGAGCATCGGAGCCAGGGAATCGGCACGGCAGTGCTGCAAGACATCGTTGGCAAGCTGCCGCCAGGGGCGCAATTGACCGTTCACTGCACCAAGTATGCAAGGGCGATGCAGCACATGCTCAAGCGGCAGGGGTTCAAGAGAAATGTCCGGTTTCGCCTGCCCAACCTGGAAGAGTACGCATTGACCAAAGGCAATTCCCAGGCTGCCTGACAGCGGACCGGTTGCACAACCGGGCGGCAGGCTGTGGTCGTCAAGCCGAGCGGATCGAG
>JACMQR010000122.1 GCA_014376885.1 Polaromonas sp. | reverse complement strand
GCGGCGGCCCAGCGCCAGGCTGGCGCCATGCACCCAGGTGCCGGGGCCGAGCGCGGACGGCTGGGGCGCCAGGGTGCTGCGCGACAGCACATTGACCAGCGCCAGCGCCTTCATCGGCGCATTCAGCGATGCGTCCAGCAGCGTGGCCGACACCTTCATCGGAAACGCCGTGCCGACCAGCACCAGGTGGCTGATGCGCTCCTTCAGCCAGGACGCCGCCTCCAGCGCAATCAATGAACCCCAGCTATGGCCAATCAGCGCGGCGCGCTCAACGCCGGCCGCACCAAGCAGCGCGGTAATGAATTCGGCCGCTTCCTCAACGCTGGCAGGCGCTTCGCCGCCGCTGCGGCAATGGCCGGGCAGGTCAACCGCCAAGACATTCCAGCCGTGGTGCGCCAGATAGCGGCTTTGCAAGCTCCAGACGCTGTGGTCGTTGAGCACGCCGTGAATGAACACGGCCGTCGGCTGGGCCGGGTTGAACGGCTTGCCGCCGGTATAGCAGTAGGCCGCATGGCCGTTGACGACGAGGTTCATCACGCACCGGCCTTTTCTGCCGCCCGCAAGGCGCGCTTGAGGTCGTCGATCAGGTCGTCCGGGTCTTCCAGGCCAATCGACAGGCGGATCGTTCCCTGGGTAATGCCGGCGCCTGCCAGCGCGTCGTCCGTCATGCGGAAATGGGTGGTGCTGGCCGGGTGGATCACCAGGCTGCGGCAGTCGCCGACATTGGCCAGGTGGCTGAACACCTTGAGCGCTTCCACAAACGCCTTGCCCTGTTCCCGGCTGCCCGCCAAGTCAAAGCTGAACACCGAGCCGGCGCCGCGCGGCAATAACTTTTTTGCCAGCGCATGGCTGGCATGCGACGCAAGCATGGGATGGCCGACGCGCGCGACGAACGGATGGCTGGCCAGGAAAGCCACCACCTTTTCGGTGTTGCCCATGTGCCGCGCCATGCGCAATGGCAGGGTTTCGATGCCCTGCAAAATCAGCCAGGCGGTGTGCGGGCTCATGCAGGCGCCAAAGTCGCGCAGGCCTTCGCGGCGCGCGCGCAGCAAAAACGCGCCGACGGTGCTCTCCTCGCTGAACACCATGCCGTGAAAGCCGTCGTAGGCCTGGCTCAGTTCGGCAAACTTGCCCGAGTGGCCCCAGTCGAAGCTGCCGCCATCGACGACCAGCCCGCCAATCACCGTGCCGTGGCCGCTCAGGAATTTGGTGGCCGAGTGGTAGACCAGGTCGGCGCCGTGCTCGAACGGCTTGACCAGCCAGGGCGAGGTCAGCGTCGAGTCGACCAGCAGCGGCACCTGTGCTTCATGGGCAATCGCCGCTACCGTGCCAATGTCCAGCACCTCCAGCCCCGGATTGCCGACGGTTTCGCCAAAAAAGAGCTTCGTGTTGGGCCGCACCGCCGACCGCCAGCCGTCCATATCGCCGGGCTTGACGAAGGTGGTGTCGATGCCAAAGCGGCGCAGCGTGTAGTGCAGCAGGTTCTGGCTGCCGCCATACAGCGCAGTGCTGGCGACGATGTGCGAGCCGGCACCCATCAGCGTCGCGATGGCCAGGTGCAGCGCGGCCTGGCCGCTGGCCGTGGCAATCGCGCCGATGCCGCCCTCCAGGGCCGCAATGCGCTGCTCCAGCACCGCATTGGTCGGGTTGCTGATGCGCGAATACACATGGCCGGCGCGCTCCAGGTTAAAGAGGCTGGCGGCATGGTCGCTCGACTCGAACACAAAGGACGTGGTCAGGTGGATGGGCACGGCGCGCGCGCCGGTGGCCGGGTCGGGGCTGGCGCCGGCGTGCAGCGCCAGGGTGTCGAAACCGGGGTCGGAATAACCGGGCATGAAGGATGTCCTTGGTAAAAAAGCTGATGCGCCAACCCGGCCGCGCGCCGGGCAACCCAGGGCCACTGGCAGGCCGTGACCGCGGGATAATCGTTACCCCGAATCCACGGATTGTGGGCTATATTGAAACCTGCGTGCCTGCCCCGGGCCCGCTTCGCCCGGCAACGGATTTGCTTTCGTCCGGCCGCCAGCCACCAGACCGGGCCGGTCCCACCAGCCACAAGGAAAAGCGATGAGAGTTTCAGACATTTTGCGCGTCAAGGGCAATACGCTGTACACCGTCCAGCCCGACGAGCCGCTGGCCAAGGCGGCCGAGATCATGGCGGAAAAAGACATCGGCTCGCTGGTCGTCATGGCGCATGGCGAGCTGGCGGGCATGCTGACCTTTCGCGAGGTGATCGCCTGCATCGTCGCCCATGGCGGCGAGATGGGCCGCATCCTGGTCAGGCAGGCCATGGACGACCATCCGCTGACCTGCACGCCCGACACCGAGATCGACGACGTGCGCCGCATGATGCTCGACCGCCACGCCAGGTACATGCCGGTGATGAGCCAGAAAATGCTGATGGGTGTGATCAGCCTGTACGACGTCGCCAAGGCGGTGGTGGACAGCCAGAACTTTGAAAACAAGATGCTCAAGGCCTACATCCGCGACTGGCCGGCGGAAGAGGGCGTCGAGCGCGACTGACCCGTCGCCAGCCGGGCGTCGGGGATAATCGGTGCCATGAGCGGCAACACCTTTGGAAATCTTTTCGCAGTCACCAATTTCGGTGAATCCCACGGCCCGGCCATTGGCTGCGTGATCGACGGCTGTCCGCCGGGCATGCCGCTTTGCGAAGCCGACATCCAGGGCGACCTGGACCGGCGCCGGCCGGGCACCAGCCGCCATGTCACCCAGCGCAACGAGCCAGACGCGGTCGAAATCTTGTCGGGTGTGTACGAAGGCAAGACCACCGGCACGCCGATCTGTCTGTTGATCAAAAACACCGATCAGCGCAGCAAGGACTACGGCAACATCCTGGACACCTTCCGGCCGGGCCATGCCGACTACACCTACCTGCACAAGTACGGCCTGCGCGACCCGCGCGGCGGCGGCCGCTCGTCGGCCCGGCTGACCGCGCCGATGGTCGCCGCCGGCGCTGTCGCCAAAAAGTGGCTGCTGGCGCAATACGGCACGACGTTTCGCGGCTGCATGGCGCAGATCGGCGAGGCGGTGATTCCGTTCGAGTCCTGGGAGCATGTCGTCCACAACCCGTTTTTTGCGCCCGTGGCCGATGTAGCTAACTTAGAGAACTACATGGATGCGCTGCGCAAGGCGGGCGATTCCTGCGGTGCGCGCATCCGCGTGGTGGCCTCCAACGTGCCGGTGGGGCTGGGCGAGCCGCTGTTTGACAAGCTGGACGCCGACATCGCCTTTGCCATGATGGGCATCAACGCGGTCAAGGGCGTGGAAATCGGTTCGGGCTTTGCCAGCGTGACGCAGCGCGGCACCACCCACGGCGATTCGCTGACGCCTGACGGCTTTTTGTCGAACAACGCCGGCGGCGTGCTCGGCGGCATCAGCACCGGCCAGGACCTGGAGGTGTCGATCGCCATCAAGCCGACCAGCTCGATCATCACGCCGCGCCAGTCGATCGACATTCACGGCCAGCCAGCCGAGGTCGTGACCAAAGGCCGGCACGACCCCTGCGTCGGCATTCGCGCCACGCCGATCGCCGAGGCCATGCTGGCCCTCGTCGTCATGGAGCATGCGCTGCGCCAGCGCGCGCAGTGCGGCGATGTGCAGGTCGCCTCGCCGGACATCATGCGCCGCCGGGGCTGAGCCGAAAAGTTCGGCCGGCAAGCGCGCAGTCTTCCTACAGGGCGGGGAAAACCGGGGCGGTAGATTCATGCTTTTGGTTTTTGCAGGAGCCATGCATGACACACATCCCCTCCGGCGCACCGGCAGAGCACAGCAGCG
>JACMQR010000121.1 GCA_014376885.1 Polaromonas sp. | reverse complement strand
GTCGATCGGTGACACGGTGACGGTGGTTTGTGCAAAAACAGGAGCGCAGGCGAGGGCAAGTGCGCCAAAGACAATGCTTTTCATGATGACCCCATTTCTTTCGGTTGTGGCTAACGACAGGCACCGCGGACATCCCGGAAGATGCTTCGGCGCGGCCAATCGCACGAGGCGCATAAATGCTGTACATCCCCCAAATTGAGTACCGGGCAGCTGCCGCCAGCGCTTGCGGCCGCTTGACATCAGGGCCGTGCCGTTCATCAAGGCTGCTGCTGGCATGGGCTGGGGACTTGCCTTTGCCAACCGGGCCCGGGCAGCACCCATCGCCTTGCCACCGCGTGAAAAAGGGTGCCAGCGCTCAGGATTGCGGTTTGTAAACCGGGTAATAAAACATGTTTTTTTTACAGCTGCAGTGCGAGTTTTCCGGGCGCGCAGGGCACACGCGACGCACCGGGTGAACGCGTCACCGTGCAAGCCGCCAGGCGCTGTGCGTTTCACCGCTTCCAGGGCAGGCCAACAAGAAATTGATGAAAAAACAGGGGCTAGATGCCACCATGGCGGCAGGCGTTCTGGCCCTGGAGCTGTCCGTCGCAGCTGGGTCGGGATTGGCCGTCGTTCTGCAAAGCCGGTACGAGGTGCCGGGTGCGGTGCACCTCGGGTTCCTGCCCGTAGTTGCCGTCATGCCAGGGCTTGGCCTGTCAAGCCCGGCGCTGGCAAGGCGCGGGCGCAGTGATGCCCGACCCCAGGTGCGGGTTTGCCTGCGTTTGCCCGCTGGAATTTCTTGCCAAACCGCGTAAGATTTCACATGCCGGGCATGACCAGCCTTGCAGGGCGCAATCCGCTGGGCCCTTTGCCCACCAGCTGCTGGAACTGACCGGCTCTTGTCCCAGCGGCAACGGCAATGCCCGGGTGGCGGGTGCCGAATCGGCTTGGTGCTGGATCGAACCGGCTTTGCAACTTACTTGAAGGCGCGCCATGTACAAGAAAATTTTGCTCGCTTACGACGGCTCCGAATCCGGCCAGCGGGCCTTGCTGGACTGCCATGAGATTGCCCAGTGGAGCCAGGCTGAAATCAGGCTGATTGCCGTGATGCAGCTGCCCATGAGCGGCCTCACGCTGGAGGGCGGCATGTACGACGACACGCTGCTGCAAAGCGAAAAAATACGCTTTCAGGCCATCCTGGACGCCGGTCTGGGCAAGCTCGGCGGCGCCGGGCTGGCGGCGCGCGGCGAGGTCGTGATGGGCGATGCGGTGAGTGAAATCACGCGCTGCGCCAGCAGCATCGGCGCCGACCTGATCGTGGTGGGCCACCAGCACCTGAGCGGCTGGGCGGCGCGCTGGTGGCGTGGCTCGGTGTCCAAGGCGTTGATCGAGCAGGCGCCGTGCAGCGTGCTGGTGGTCATCTCGCACTGACGGCGGCCCAAGCCGCGCCTGCCTGGTACCTGGCATATGGCAATAAATACCCGCTTCAGGCCGCCGTGCGCGGCTCTGGGCCAACGCCGCATTGCCCCGGTAAAACCCTCAGGGCCTTGATGCAGGTCAGAGTCTGGCGGGCGCGCTGCCTGCAAAAAGGGTCTATTCTTGGCAGGCAGCCGCGGCTGCCTATTGCAACCCGGCGCGGCCCCTGCTGACGCCCGTGCCACTCTGGCCCGGCGCTGCTCGCCAGGCCGCCTTCTTCAAGGAACACCCCCATGAAACGCGAACCGTTCGGCCGGCCCCAGGACCTGACCGCCACCCAGCCCATCAGCCACGATGTGCTGAAGGAAAAATACCTCAAACCCGGCGAAAACGGCATGGAAGACGTGTTCCGGCGCGTGGCGCGGGCGCTGGCGTCGGTCGAGCCGCCGGCCGAGCGCGAACGCCATGAGGCGCTGTTCCTGAGCAACCTGCATGCCGGTGCGATCGGCGCGGGCCGCATCATGAGCGCGGCCGGCACGGCCATCCAGGCGACCTTGATCAACTGCTTCGTGCAGCCGGTGGGCGACTGCATCCAGGGCGTGGACGAGGGCGGATTTCCCGGCATTTACGAGGCCCTGCGCGAGGCCGCTGAAACCATGCGGCGCGGCGGCGGCGTGGGCTACGACTTTTCGCGTATCCGGCCGCGCAATGCCGAGGTCAAGGGCACATCGTCGATGGCTTCGGGCCCGTGCAGCTACATCAATGTGTTCGACCAGTCGTGCTCGACGGTGGAAAGCGCCGGCAGCCGGCGCGGCGCGCAGATGGGTGTGCTGCGCATCGACCATCCCGATGTGCATGAATTCATCACCGCCAAGCGCACGCCCGGCCGCTGGAACAACTTCAACGTGTCGGTCGGCATGTCGGATGCCTTCATGCAGGCGCTGGCGGGCGACCAGCCCTGGGAGCTGGTGCACGCGGCCCGGCCCGGCGCGGCGCTGATTGCCAAGGGCGCTTTCCAGCGCGCCGACGGCCTGTGGGTGTATGCAACCGTCGCGGCGCGCGAACTGTGGGACACGGTGATGAAGTCGGCCTACGACTTTGCCGAGCCGGGCATCTTGTTCCTGGACAACATCAACCTTGATAACAACCTGCGCTACTGCGAGTCGATTGCGGCGACGAATCCGTGCGTGACGGCCGACACCTGGGTCATGACGGCCAACGGCCCGGCGCAGGTGGCTGACCTGATTGGCCAGCGTTTCACGGCCGTGGTGGATGGCCAGGCTTATGCAGTGGAGAGCGAAGGTTTTTTCAGCACCGGCCGCAAGCCCGTGCTGGCGCTCAAAACGCGCGAAGGCCAAACTTTGCGTCTCACGCCCGACCACCGGGTGCGGCGCGTGGCGTGCAAGACCCGCTATCTTTTGCAAGCCGAATGGACAGCTGCCGGGCAACTGCAGCCGGGCGATGAAATCATGCTGCACGACCACCGGGCGCTGGGCGGCTGGGATGGCGTGGGCACGCAGGCCGAAGGCTATTTGCTCGGGCTGCTGGTGGGCGACGGCACGCTCAAAAGCGACAAGGCCGTGATTTCCGTGTGGGCGCCCGAACTCAGGGCCGTGGGCAATGGCGCTATGGCTTACGCATCAACCGGGGTTGCCGGCATCGTGCAGGCGGCCGAAACCGCTTCGGCCACGCTGTCGCACCGGGTCGATTTTTGCGGTTTCCAGCGTCCGATTGACGGGCGAGGCGAGGTGCGCATGGCGTCGGGTGCGGTGCGGCGTCTGGCGCATGAAATGGGCATGAGACCGGGACACAAAACGCTTACGCCTGCGATGGAAAAAGCCTCTTCTGCTTTTGCTGCAGGGTTGTTGCGTGGCCTGTTTGATGCAGATGGCTCAGTGCAGGGCACTCAGGAAAACGGCGTCAGCGTGCGTCTGTCCCAAAGTGATTTGCCTTTGTTGCAAACGACGCAGCGCATGCTGCTGCGCCTGGGGATTGCCTCGGCGATCCACCAAAACCGCCGGCTGGCGCAGGAGCGCCTTTTTCCCGACGGGCGTGGCGGGCGCAAGCTCTACGCGACGCAGGCACAGCACGAACTGATCATCAGCGGCGACAACCTGCGCATCTATGCTGAGCGCATTGGTTTTGCTGACACCGCCAAGGCCGAGCGGCTGGAACAGGCCTTGGACGCTTACAGCCGCAGCCTGAACCGCGAGCGCTTCACCGCCACCGTCGAGTCGCTGAGCGAAGACGGTTTGGAAGAAGTGTTTGATGTCACCGTCGCCGATGTCCATGCGTTCGACGCCAACGGTCTGTATGTGCACAATTGCGGCGAGCAGCCCCTTCCGCCCTACGGCTGCTGCGACCTGGGCCCCATCATCCTGACACGCTTCGTGCGCCATCCGTTCGGCTTTGGCGGCGCGCCCGAGTTTGACTTCGAGGCTTTCGAGGCGTCGGTGGCCATCCAGGTGCGCGCGCTCGACAACGTGCTCGAAGTGACCTTCTGGCCCTTGCCGCAGCAGCAGGCCGAGTCCAGCGCCAAGCGGCGCATCGGCGTCGGCTTCACCGGCCTGGGCAATGCGCTGACCATGCTGCGCCTGCGCTACGACGCGCCAGAAGGGCGCGCCATGGCCGCGCGCATCGCCGAGCGGATGCGCGACGCGGCCTATGCAGCGTCGGTTGCGCTGGCCGAAGAAAAAGGCGCTTTTCCGAAGTTCGATGCCGACGGCTACCTGGCCCCGGGCACCTTCGCCAGCCGCCTGCCAGCGGCGCTGCAGCAGGCGATTCGCAGCCAGGGCATCCGCAACAGCCACCTGCTGTCGATCGCGCCGACCGGCACGGTCAGCCTGGCCTTTGCCGACAATGCCTCCAACGGCATCGAGCCGGCGTTTTCCTGGATGTACAAGCGCAAAAAGCGCGAGGCCGACGGCAGCACCACCGACTATGCGGTCGAGGACCACGCCTGGCGCCTGTACCGCGAGCTCGGCGGCGACGTGGACGCGCTGCCCGGCTATTTCGTCTCGGCCCTGAGCATGTCGGCGGCCAGCCACATCGCCATGATGCAGGCGGTGCAGCCGTTCATTGACACGGCGATTTCCAAGACCGTCAATGTGCCGGCCGACTACCCCTATGACGACTTCAAGAGCCTGTACCACCAGGCCTGGCGCGCCGGCCTGAAAGGCCTGGCGACCTACCGGCCCAATGCCATCCTGGGCTCGGTGCTGGAGGTCAGCGCCAGCCCTGAGTCCCCATCCGCCAGCCCGGCTGCGCCAGCGGCTGCGGCGCTGGCCGACCCGATGCGCACGGTGATTGAAAGCCGGCCCAAGGGCGCGCTGTCGGCGGTCGCCGAAAAGGTCGAATACTGGACCCAGGAAGG
>JACMQR010000120.1 GCA_014376885.1 Polaromonas sp. | reverse complement strand
CCGAGATCTGCCGGTTCTGGATCGACAGCAGGTCTCGCAGCGCCTCGCGCGCCAGCATGATCGAGATCTCTTTCTGGTTGAAGCGCGAATAGGCCAGGATCTTGCGTAGCGCGCCTTCGAGCTCGCGCACGTTGGAGCGCACGTTCTTGGCCACGAAGAAGGCCACCTCCTCCGGCATTTCGGCGCTTTCCGCGCGCGCCTTGTTGATCAGGATGGCAACGCGAATCTCCAGCTCGGGCGGCTCGATGGCCACCGTCAGGCCGGAATCGAAGCGCGAAACGAGCCGCTCGTGGATGTCGGCCAGTCCCTTGGGATAGGTGTCCGACGTCATCACGATGTGCGACTTCTTGGCCAGCAGGGCCTCGAAAGCGTTGAAGAATTCTTCCTGCGTGCGGTCCTTGTTGGCGAAGAACTGGACGTCGTCGATCAGCAGCAGGTCCAGCGAGTGGTACTTGTCCTTGAACTCGTCGAAAGTCTTGCGCTGGTAGGCCTTAACCACATCGGAAACGAATTGCTCCGCGTGGATGTAGAGAACTTTGCTGCCCGGCTTGTCGGCCAGCAGCTTGTTGCCCACGGCGTGCATCAGGTGGGTCTTGCCGAGTCCGACCCCGCCGTAGATGAACAGCGGGTTGTAAAGCTGGCCCGGCATGCCGGAAACGTGCATGGCGGCTGCGCGTGCCATGCGGTTGGCCGTGCCCTCCACCAGCGTGTCGAAAGTGAGCGCGGTATTGAGCCGGTTCTTGAAGGCTGCGGACGCGCTGTCGTCTGCCATCTCCGCTGGCTCGGCAACTGAACCAGAGTCGGACGATGAGGGCGCAGAATAGCTGCGGGCCTGAAACTCCCGCTGAGCGAGTGCTAACTCCAGATGCACCGGATGGCCATTCAGCTTCTCCAGCATGATGGCGATTCGATGCGAATACTGGGCCCGTACCCAATCGAGCTTGAAGCGGTTGGCGACAAACAGGGTGACGTGCGAAAAATCGTCCGAGACCTGCGCCAGCAAGGGCTTGATCCAGGTGTTGAACTGCTGTTCCGGAAGTTCTTGCGCCAGCTGCTCGATGCAGGTTTGCCACAGGCTTTCGCCGGCGCTCAACGCCGCACTGGATGCGGCGCTCTTGTGCTGCCCCTCACTCATTTCTGCCTGCCGCCTCTGTGGATATGATTGATTGCGCCAACCCTCAATTCTAGTTTATCAAAGCGTTATCCACAATCACCGTCGAGCAAAGAACCGGTAGCCGAAAGGTGCGCCGCGGGTCCCCCGCGCAGCACCGGAAATAGGAACCGTTCTTGCCGGGGTGGCGGATTTCCACGATAATCATGGGTTACCCTGAGAACCAACATGAAACGCACCTACCAACCTTCCAAAGTGCGCCGCGCACGCACCCACGGCTTCCTGGTCCGCATGAAGACCCGCGGTGGCCGTGCCGTGATCAACGCCCGTCGCGCCAAGGGCCGCAAGCGCCTGGCTGTCTGACGTTCCAGCCGCAGCCACGCGGTCTTCCTGTGCAACGGCTCAAGACCCGGGCGCAGTTCCAGTCTGTCCTCGCAGGTGGCACGGTGGCTAGAACGGCTCACTTCGCCTTGCACCGCACCGGGCTCGACGCGCAACAGCTGCCCCTTTCCAAGCCACTGTTTGCCGTCCAGGAACCGTGGGTCGGCGCATTGATTCCCAAGCGCTGGGCCAAACGGGCGGTGACTCGTAATGCAATCAAGCGCCAGATCTACGCCGTGAGTCAGGACGTCGAAGCACAACTATCGCCTGCCGCCCATGTGGTGCGGTTGCGCAGCGCTTTCGACCGCGCGAAATTTCCCAGCGCCAGCTCCGATGCCCTCAAGCTTGCCGTGCGCACCGAATTGCGGCAATTGTTCGACCGGGCCGCGCAGTGATTCGCGCGGCGCTCATCGGGCTGGTCAAGGCCTACCGGCTGCTGTTGTCTCCCTGGCTGGGATCGGCCTGCCGGTTCACACCGACCTGCTCCGTCTATTCGCTGCAGGCGCTGGAACAGCATGGAGCCGCCGGCGGCGGCTACCTGACGCTGACGCGCATCGGCCGCTGCCATCCCTGGTGTGAAGGCGGCGCTGACCCGGTGCCGGAGCAGCTTCAGGCGCCGCGCTTCCTGAGCCACCTGCTCACCCCCTATTCAAAAAAGAAATCCTCATGAACGACATTCGCCGCACCATCCTGTGGGTGATTTTTGGTTTCTCCCTGGTGTTGCTGTGGGACAAATGGCAGATCCACAACGGCCAGAAAGGCTTTTTCCTGCTGGGCACGAAACCGGTGGCCAGCGCTGTGGTGCCTGTTGTAGCGCCCGCTTCTAGCGTGCCCACCACCACCAGCGGCCTGCCTGCACCATCCGCTTCCGCAGGGTCGGGCGGGACGGGCGTCTCCGCGGTTCCGGGCGGCCCGATGGCAGCGCCTCCCTCTGCGCGCGAGCAGGTCACCGCCACCACCGATTTGCTGCGCCTGACCTTCGACACCGATGGTGGCACCATCATCAAGAGCGAATTCCTCAAGCAGGCCGGCGATGGCAAGACCGGCAGTTTCGTTTTGCTCGAAGAAAACGCCGGCCGCGTCTATGTGGCACAAAGCGGATTGATCGGCGGCAGCTTTCCGACCCACAAGACACCGATGACGGTCAGCGGCGACCGCGACCTGAAGGACGGCGCCAATGCACTGACACTGCGCTTCGAATCGAACGACGTCGGCGGGGTCAAGCTGGTGAAAAGCTACACCTTGCGGCGTGGCGCCTACGACGTCGCCGTCAGGCACGAGGTGGTGAACACCGGCACCGCAGCGGTTTCTCCGCAGCTCTACATGCAGCTGGTGCGCGACGGCAACAAGCTGCCGGGCGAGTCGTCCTTCTATTCCACCTTCACCGGGCCGGCGGTCTACACCGAGGCCAAGAAGTACCACAAGGTGGAGTTCAGCGACATCGAGAAGAACAAGGCCGACATCGACAAGGATTCGAGCAGCGGCTACGTCGCGATGGTGCAGCACTATTTCGCCAGCGCCTGGATCCTGCCGGACGGCATCAAGCGCGAGCTGTTCGTGCGCAAGGTCGACAGCAACCTGTATTCGGTCGGCATGATTGCGCCGCTGGAGCCCATCGCACCGGGCGCCAGCAAGTCGGTCGATGCGAAGTTCTTCGCCGGGCCCCAGCTCGAAAAGGTGCTGGAGCAGGTCGCGCCCGGGCTCGAGCTGGTCAAGGACTACGGCTGGCTGACCATCCTGGCCAAGCCCCTGTACTGGCTGCTGGACCGCATCCACAGCGTAGTCGGCAACTGGGGCTGGTCGATCATGGGCCTGGTGCTGCTGATCAAGGTCGCGTTTTACTGGCTGCAGGCCAAGGGCTACGAGAGCATGGCCAAGATGAAGGCCATCAATCCCAAGGTGATGGCCATGCGGGAGCGCCTGAAGGACAACCCGCAGCAGATGCAGCAGGAGATGATGAAGATCTACCGCGACGAGAAGGTCAACCCGATGGGGGGCTGCCTGCCGATCATGGTCCAGATCCCGGTGTTCATCGCCCTGTACTGGGTGCTGCTGTCGAGCGTTGGGATGCGCGGCGCGCCCTGGGTGGGCTGGATCCATGACCTGTCGGCGCCCGATCCTTTCTTCATCCTGCCGGTGGTGATGACGCTGACGACGATGTTGCAAACCGCGCTCAATCCGGCGCCGCCGGATCCGATGCAGGCCAAGATGATGTGGATCATGCCGCTCGCGTTCAGCGTGATGTTCTTCTTCTTCCCGGCTGGCCTGGTGCTGTACTGGATCACCAACAACATCCTGTCGATTGCCCAGCAGTGGGTCATCAACACCCGGATGGGCGTTCCGCCGCAGTTCAACCTGCCAAAGTTCAGATAACAAAAAGGGCCGCCAAGCGGCCTTTTTCCATTGTGCATTGAGGCTCCATGCTGGCTCGCCATCACCATCCCATCGCCGCCATCGCCACCCCGCCCGGGCGTGGTGCCGTCGGTATCGTTCGTGTCTCGGGCCGGGGGATCAAGGCGCTTGTTCAGGCCCTCATGGGGCGCGCGCTGGTTCCCCGCATGGCCACTTACCTGCCATTTCACGATGCCGGCGGCCAGGTCATGGACAAAGGGCTGGCCATTTTCTTTCCAGCCCCCCATTCGTTCACCGGCGAGGATGTGCTTGAGTTGCAAGCGCATGGCGGACCGGTGATGCTGCAACTTCTGCTCGCCCGGTGCCTGCAGGCGGCTGCGGCGCTGGGCCCTGCCACCGGCCTGCCGGTGCTGGCCCAGCTGCGAGTCGCCGGGCCGGGCGAGTTCACCGAGCGTGCTTTCCTCAACGACAAGATTGACCTGGCGCAAGCCGAGGCGATTGCCGACCTGATTGACGCCAGCACCGAAACGGCAGCGCGTTCTGCCGCGCGGTCGATGACCGGCGAGCTCTCGCAAGCCGTCAACCAGCTGCTCGAGCAGCTGGTTCATCTGCGCATGCTGGTGGAGGCCAGCCTGGATTTTCCCGAGGAAGACATCGATTTTTTGCAACAGGCCGATGCGCGGGGCCAACTGCAGCGCCTGCACGCCACGCTGGCCGGCATCATGCAGCGCGCTGTGCAGGGCGCCATCTTGCGCGAGGGCATCAAGGTGGTGATTGCCGGGCAGCCCAACGTGGGCAAAAGCTCGCTGCTCAATGCGCTGGCCGGCGCCGAGCTGGCCATCGTGACGCCGGTTGCTGGCACGACGCGCGACAAGGTGTCCCAGCTCATCCAGATTGACGGGGTGCCGCTGCATGTCGTGGACACCGCCGGCCTGCGGGATGCGCAGGATGAGGTCGAGAAAATCGGCATCCAGCGGGCCTGGAGCGAAATCGAAAGCGCCGACGCCGTGCTGTTCATCCATGACCTGGCACGCCAGGATCGTGGCGACAACTGCCAAGACGCTATTGAATACATAGCTAGAGAAGACCTGCTTACAAGCGCAATCGCCTCAAAACTCTTAAAAAATACACCCGTTATCGATGTCTGGAACAAGTCCGACATGGCCAGCCCGGAGGTACTCAGGCAGGCTGGCAGCGGCGTGCAGGTGTCCGCCAAAACCAAGGCTGGCCTGCAGGAGCTGCGCGAGCAGTTGCTGCGGGTGGTGGGCTGGCAGGCGGTCCCGGAAGGTGTCTTCATGGCGCGCGAGCGCCATGTCAGTGCGCTGCGCGGCGTGCAGCAGCAGTTGCTGGCGGCGCAGGCCCAGCTGGCATCGGCCGCGCCGGCGTTGGACCTGCTGGCCGAAGATCTGCGTCAGGCGCAGCTGCAGCTTGGCTCCATCACCGGGGCGTTCAGTGCCGACGATCTCCTGGGCGAGATTTTCTCAAACTTCTGCATCGGCAAGTAACCGGCATTCCTGCTGCGCGTGGCCCGGGCTTGCCGCCAGGGCAGCAAGCCGGGCCGCAGGGAACCGCCGTTCCTACAAAAGCAGACAGGAGTGCCTAAATCTTCAACAGCTGCTGCTCGGCCAGCGCCAGCGCTTCGGGCTTTCCCAGCAGAACCAGCGTGTCCCCGGCTTCGAGCCTGGTTTCGCCAAGCGCCTTGAGGGTTTTGCCGTTGCTGCGGCGCAAGCTGACAGTCCGCACCGCGATGGCCTGCAATGCCATTTCCCCGAGCGTCTTGCCGATGGCGTCCAGGCCGGGCACGAGCGTGACCGTGAACAGGCGCTCCTGGTCGAGCTCGTCGGTGGTGTCATCGTCGGCGCCGCGAAAAAATCCGCGCAGCAAGTTGTAGCGCGCGTCCCGCTGGTCCTGCACCACCCGTATCACGCGGCGCATCGGCACGCCCACCAGCGCCAGCGCATGGCTGGCCAGCATCAGGCTGCCTTCAATGGCTTCCGGAACCACCTCCGTCGCGCCGCCCGCCTTGAGTTTTTCCAGATCGCGGTCGTCGACGGTCCTGACAATGATCGGCACCGTCGGCGCATGGGTGCGGGTGTTGGCCAGCACCTTCAGGGCACTGGCCGTGTCGAGGTAGGTCACCACCACGGCGCTGGCGCGCACCAAGCCGGCCGCGATGAGCGACTGCAGCCGGACCGCATCGCCGAACACCACTGGGTTGCCGGCGGCCGCCGCCTGGCGAACCCGATCGGGGTCGAGGTCAAGCGCAATGTAGGGAATGCTTTCCCGCTCCAGCATGCGGCCCAGGTTCTGGCCGCACCGGCCATAGCCGCAAATGATCACATGCCGGTTGGCGTTCATCGATTTGCTGGCGATGGTGGTCATCTGCAGCGACTGCTGCAGCCATTCGCTGGACACCAGCTTCATCACAATGCGGTTGGCATACAGGATGATGAAGGGCGTGGCCAGCATGGACAGCACCATGCTGGCCAAAATGGGATTGATCAGGCCGGGCGGAACGAGCTGGTGCCCCTGCGCCAGCGACAGCAGCACAAAGCCGAACTCGCCCGCCTGGGCCAGGTAAAGGCCGGTGCGCAGGGACACGCCTGCTGTTGCGCCCAGGCTGCGGGCCAGCGCTGTCACGAGAAGCAGCTTGAAAAACACCGGCACGGTCAGCAGCAACAGCACCAGCGGCCAATGCTCGACAACCTGGTGCCAGTCAAGCAGCATGCCGACGCTGATGAAAAAAAGGCCGAGTAGCACATCGTGGAACGGCCGGATGTCGGTTTCCACCTGGTGCTTGTACTGTGTCTCGGAGATCAGCATGCCCGCAATGAAAGCGCCCAGGGCCAGGCTCAAGCCCGCCAGTTCGGTCAGCCAGGCCAGCGCCAGCGTCACCAGCAGGAGGTTGAGCACAAACAGCTCTTCGCTTTTTCGCCGCGCCACCAGCGTGAGCCACCAGCGCATGACCCGCTGCCCGCCGGTCAGCAGCAGGCCCAGCAAGACCGCTGCCTTCAACCCGGCCACGCCCAGGCTGAGAAACAGCTCATCGGCAGGCGAGCCGAGCGCGGGAATCAGCACCAGCAAGGGAACGACGGCCAGGTCTTGAAACAGCAGCACGCCCATCACTCGCTTGCCATGCTCGGACGCCAGCTCCAGGCGCTCGGCCAGCAGCTTGACCACAATCGCCGTGCTGCTCATGGCCATGGCGCCCGACAGGGCAAGCGCCGTCTGCCACGGCACTTGCCACAGGTCTGGCGCCAGGCGAGCCAGCAGCCACGAACCCAGGGTCACCAGGAGGATGGTGAGCCCCACCTGCAAAAAGCCCAGCCCGAACACATGGCGACGCATCGACCGCAGCCTGGGCAGGTTAAATTCCAGGCCAATGACAAACATCAGGAAAACGACACCGAACTCGCCCAGATGGCGCACGCTGTCGGAGTTCTGGGCCAGCGCCATCGCATGCGGGCCGATCACCACGCCCACAGCCAGGTAGCCCAGCATGGGGGGCAATTTGAAGGAACGACAAATGACCACCCCAAGCACTGCGGCCAGCAGGTACAAAAGGGTCAGTTCAAGGGCGCTCATTGGTGCATGGTAGCCGATGGTTTTTCGTTGGCCAGCCGGTTTCCACCAGCCCGGCCGCCTGGCTGGCGCGTCGATAGAATGCAGCCATGAGTTGTCAAGCCGCCACCGTGAATGCTGACCAGGCCTTGAGCCTGGCAAGGATGACGTTCGAGGTCGAAGCCGCTGCCGTGCTGGAGATGGCCAGCCGGGTCGGCGCCGAGTTCGTGCAGGCGGTCGAGCTGCTGATGGCCTGCCGCGGGCGGGTGGTGGTCATGGGCATGGGCAAAAGCGGTCATATCGGCCGGAAAATTGCGGCAACGCTGGCTTCGACCGGCACGCCGGCCATGTTTGTTCATCCCGCCGAGGCCAGCCATGGCGACCTGGGCATGATTCAGGCGGTCGATGTGGTGCTGGCCATCTCCAACAGCGGCGAAAGTGAAGAGCTGATGGCCATCTTGCCGGTGCTCAGCCGCCTGGGTATTGCGCTGATTGCCATCACCGGCGGCCGGCGCTCCACGCTTGCCCTGCAGTCCCGTGTCACGCTGGACACCAGCGTGGCCCGCGAGGCATGTCCCCTGAACCTGGCGCCGACCGCCAGCACCACGGCGCAGCTGGCCATGGGCGACGCCCTGGCGGTGGCGCTGCTGGACGCCCGCGGCTTCAGGCCGGAAGACTTCGCCCGCTCGCACCCTGGCGGCGCGCTGGGCCGCAAGCTGCTCACCCATGTCAGCGATGTGATGCGCAGTGGCCCGGCGGTCCCGCAGGTGGCGGCCGGCACCCCATTTACCGAGCTGATGCGGGAAATGAGCGCCAAGGGCCTGGGCGCGTCCGCTGTGGTGGATGGCCAGGGGCAGGTGCTGGGCATTTTCACCGACGGCGATTTGCGCCGGCTGGTTGAAAAAGGCGTGGATTTGCGCGCTTTGCGGGCGGCTGACGTGATGCATGCCCGCCCCCACACGGTCAGGCGCAGCGCGCTCGCAGTCGAGGCGGCTGCGCTGATGGAGCAGCACCGCATCAACAGCGTGCTGGTGGTCGATGAGCGCGGCGCGCTGTGCGGCGCCCTGAACACCAACGACCTGATGCGCGCCAAGGTCATCTGACATGTCCGTCCAGCCGGCGCAAGCCTTCACGCCTTCCCTGAATTTCCCGCCGGAGTTGCTGCTGCGCGGCCAGGGCATCAAGGTGGCTTTTTTTGATGTCGATGGCGTGCTCACCGATGGCGGCCTGTATTTTTCGGAGTACCCGGCCGGGCATGAGCAGGCCGGGCAGGCGGGCGGCTTCAGCTCGTCCGGCGAGACCATCAAGCGGTTCAACACGCTGGACGGCCACGGCCTGAAACTGCTGCAAAAAGCGGGAATCACGCCCGTCGTCATCACCGGCCGGGACAGCTCGGTGCTGCGCGCTCGGTTGCAGGCGCTGGGCATCACCCAGGCGCACTTTGGCACGGAAGACAAACGGCCGGCTGCCGAGCAGACGCTGCGGGCATTGGGGCTGGACTGGCCGGCAGCTGCGGCCATGGGCGACGACTGGCCCGATCTGCCGATGATGGGCCGGGCGGCGTTGAGCTGCGCGCCAGCCAACGCCCATCCGGAGGTCAGGCAGCGAGCCGACCATGTCACGCGCCTGCCGGGCGGCCAGGGCGCGGTGCGCGAGTTTTGCGATTTACTGCTGGTCGCCAGCGGCCTGTATGCCGACCTGCTGCGCAAGTACCTCGAATGACAAGACACCTGCCTGCTTTGCCAACCGGTGCCGGCCGCCCGGCCGCGCCGCGCCGGGGGCATCGTGCGTGGCGCCAGCTGTGGCTTCTCTGGGACCGCGCGGCCATTTACATGCCGCTTGTGATGATGGGTGCCCTGGCCCTGGGAACCTATTGGCTGGTGCGCAACACGCCCCTGCTCAGTGCGCCCGAAGCGGCCCCGGCGGTCAGCCATGAGGCCGATTACTTCATGCAGAACTTCACCATCAAAACATTTGACGCCAGCGGCCATCTCCAAAGCGAGGTGGCCGGCTCGCAGGCGCGCCATTTTCCCGACACCGACATTCTGGAAATTGACCAAGCCCGGATTCGCAGTGTCAATCTCCAACGGCAACTCACCACGGCGACGGCCAACCGGGCTTACGCCAACGGTGACGGCTCCGAAGTGCAGCTGACCGGTAATGCGCGGGTGGTGCGGCTGGCGAGCCAGGCTGCCGGGCAAAAAGAAACGCCGCAGCTTGAGTTCCGGGGTGAATTCCTGCATGCGTTCCTGAACGAAGATCGGGTCCAGTCGCACCTGCCGGTGCTGCTGATCCGTGGAACCGACCAGTTCACCGGAAATGTTTTCAGCTACAGCAACCTGGACCAGGTGGCGCTGCTCACAGGCCGGGTGCGCGGCCTGCTGATGCCGCAATCCGCCGCTGCCATGCCGGCGCGCGCCGCGCCCCGGCGCTGAGTCAAGCGGCGGCTCCAGCCATTTGAGAAGGGCTGCTGCGGCGGTTCACTAGTGGCTGGCTGACCTGAAAAAAAAGCGGTTTTTTCAGGCAGCCGGACCACGCTGCTGGCAGCGTTCAGTAGCCGCTGCGGCCGCCGCTGCCACCGCCACCAGAGCGGCTGCCGCCGTAGGGGCTGCGAAAGCCGCCATCGCTGGCGCCGCCTGATGAGCGGCCGCCGTAGCCAGCGCCGCCGCCGTCCGTGCCACCCCCGAAGCCACTGCTGCGGGGCGCTCGCGCCTCCATGGGACGGGCTTCGTTCACGACCACGTTGCGGCCGCCCAAAGACTGGCCATTCATGCCGTTGACGGCCGCCTGCGCCTGGGCGTCGCTGGCCATTTCGACAAATCCAAAGCCTTTGGAGCGGCCGGTCTCGCGCTCCATCATGACTTTTGCACTGGTGACGGAGCCGAACTGGCCAAAGGACTGCTGCAGGTCTTCGTCGCGCACCGTATAGGGCAGGTTGCCGACGTATAGCTTGTTGCCCATGAAGGGAACTCCTCTAAAACATAAAAACAAAAGCGACGGGATACCGAAAGCACAACATTTCTTCAACCTACCGCTGTAGCGCGCGAAACGGACCGGTCACCGGGACAATGCAAACCTCGCATTTGCCGGTGAATCTTAGCCGGCGGTTTTTTGGCAAACAAGGCCCGCAATGGCGCAGCGCTGCCCGGTTGTCACAAATAGCGAGGTAGAAACACTTACCTCCCGAGCCATTTTTTAACATCCCGCAGGCCATGGTCGGGCTGCCGTATTGGAACGGTCAAAGCCACCAGGTTCTTGAAGTTTCGTTTTTTGTAAATAGTTACCAATTTACCTCGTGTTCTGGTGTCGCCCCAATCCGGTGAATGGACCGGTCGGCGCCTTCAAATTCTTCCTCCTGGCTCAGGCGCAGCCCCATGGTCATTTTCAGTGCGCCATAGACGATGAATCCTGCCAGCACCGCCCAGGCCACGCCCATGGCCGTGCCGATCAGCTGCGCGCCCAGATGGATGCCGCCCAGGCCGCCCAATGCCTGGCTGCCAAAAATGCCCGCCGCCAGTCCGCCCCAGGTGCCGCACAGCCCATGCAGGGGCCAGACGCCGAGCACATCGTCGATCTTCCATTTGTTCTGGGTCAGGGTGAACATCAGGACAAACAGCGCACCGGCCACGCTGCCGACCACCAGCGCGCCCAGCGGATGCATGACATCGGAGCCGGCGCAGACCGCCACCAGCCCGGCCAGCGGCCCGTTGTAGACAAAGCCGGGGTCGTTTTTGCCAACCGCCAGCGCGGCCAGCGTGCCGCCCACCATGGCCATCAGCGAATTGACCGCCACCAGGCCGGAGATCTTGTCCAGGGTTTGCGCGCTCATCACATTGAAGCCAAACCAGCCGACCACCAAAATCCAGGAACCCAGCGCCAGAAAAGGAATGCTTGACGGCGGATGCGCCGACATGGCGCCATCCTTCCTGTAGCGGTTGCTGCGCGCGCCCAGCAAAAGCACCGCCGGCAGGGCCAGCCAGCCGCCCACTGCGTGAACCACGACAGAGCCGGCAAAGTCATGAAACTCGGCGCCGGTGAGCGACTTGATCCAGGCCTGCACGCCAAAGTGCTGGTTCCAGGCAATGCCCTCAAAAAACGGATAGACAAACCCGACAATGACGGCGGTGGCGATCAGCTGGGGATAAAAACGCGCGCGCTCGGCAATGCCGCCGGAAATAATCGCCGGAATGGCCGCGGCAAAGGTCAGCAGGAAAAAGAACTTGACCAGCTCATAGCCATTTTTGGCCGCCAGCTGTTCGGCGCCCACAAAAAAGTGGGTGCCATAGGCCACGCCGTAACCCACGGCAAAGTAAACCACGGTGGAAACCGAGAAATCCACCAGGATCTTGACCAGCGCGTTGACCTGGTTTTTCTTGCGCACCGTGCCCAGTTCAAGAAAGGCAAAGCCGGCGTGCATCGCCAGCACCATGATGCCGCCCAACAAAATGAACAGGGCATCCGAGCCCTGTTTTAGTGCTTCCATAAATTGTTCTTTCCGTAAATAGGTGGTTTTTCAGTGCAATTCTCTGAATTTTTGTGACTTCTTCCGAATATTGCCGATTTTTTTCAAAAACTGCACCGAAGTGAAGCAAGAAATGCGCCGCTAGCCAGCTCTAAACTGGTGCATTGCTGATCCTCGGGCCTGCGCTGGGCAGCCGCATTTCCTGGGGGGCTTGCTATACTGGAAAAGCGCCGATTTGCCTGGCTTGCGGGCACGTAACAAGTTCGGCCAAAGACGACTTCCTCCATCAACCCGGACCTCGCCTGAGCGCTGCCGGGTTTTCTTTTGGGCGCCTTACCAGGTCGTCTTCCCGCTTCCAACTGCCAGCTCAACCCGGACCCTGTTTACCGTGGACCCCTCAACAACCGTGCCCACCGCCCCCGACCTGGTTGCCACGCCGGCCTCCCTGCATTTCGCCCCAGCGCTGGGGCTGCGCAGCGGCGCTTCGATTCGCGCCTATGACCTTTGCTATGAAACCTATGGCCAGCTGAACGCCGAGCGGTCCAATGCGGTGCTGATCTGCCATGCGTTGAATGCGTCGCACCATGTCGCTGGCGTGTATCTTGACGAGGCCGGCCGGGTGCAGGACAAGTCCGAAGGCTGGTGGAGCAGCATGATCGGCCCCGGCAAGCCGGTGGACACCAACCGATTTTTCGTCATTGGCGTGAACAACCTCGGCTCGTGCTTTGGCTCGACCGGGCCGATGCAGACCAACCCCGACACAGGCGCGGTGTACGGGGCCGATTTTCCGGTGGTCACGGTGCAGGATTGGGTCGATGCCCAGGCGCGGCTGCTCGATGCGCTGGGCATCCGGACGCTGGCCGCTGTCATGGGCGGCAGCCTGGGCGGCATGCAGGCGCTTTCCTGGACGCTGCAGTACCCCGACCGGGTGCGCCATGCCGTGGTGGTGGCGAGCGCGCCCAACCTGAGCGCCGAGAACATTGCCTTTAACGAGGTGGCACGCCGCGCCATCGTCACCGACCCCGACTTTCACGAAGGCCACTTCTACCAGCATGGCGTGCTGCCCAAGCGCGGCCTGCGCATCGCCCGCATGATCGGCCACATCACCTACCTGAGCGACGATGTGATGAACGAAAAATTCGGACGGCAGTTGAAAAAGGCCCCCACGCTCCCCGCTGCGCGTGGTTCGCTGCCCCCCGGGGGGGCGCTGCGCCTGCGGCCCGGCGAAGCCGGTTCCGCGGCCCCGATTGTGGAAGATATGGCCCCCACGCTTGTCGCTCCGGGTACTGCGTTGCCTTCCGGGGGGGCGCTGCGACTGCGGCCCGGCGAAGCCGGTTCCGCGGCCCCTGCTGATGAAAACGAGGAGGGGGTTTTTGGCCCGCCTGCGGCTGCCGGGGCCGGGGCTGCGCTGTACCGCTACCCCACGCAGGAAGTCGAGTTCCAGATCGAGAGCTACCTGCGCTACCAGGGCGACAAGTTCGCCGAATACTTCGACGCCAACACCTACCTGCTGATCACCCGGGCGCTGGACTATTTTGATCCGGCCGCCGACTTTGGCGGCGACCTGAGTCGCGCGCTGGCGCTAGCGCAGGCTAAATTCTTGCTGGTCAGCTTCACCACCGACTGGCGGTTTTCGCCGGCGCGCAGCCGCGAGATCGTCAAGGCGCTGCTCGACAACCAGGTCGATGTCAGCTACGCAGAAATAGACGCGCCGCATGGCCATGATGCCTTTTTGCTTGATGATGCACGCTACATGGGCGTGGTTCGCTCTTATTTCGAGAGCAAGGTGGCTTTGTGACCGGGGCAATCCAGGCCAAGGGAGCGCTGTCGCCCGACCAGTTGTCGATTGCCCGGCTGGTGCCCAAGGGTTCGCGGGTGCTCGACCTGGGCTGCGGCACCGGCGCGCTGCTCGACCACCTGATCCGGACGCGCGGCTGCTCGGGCTATGGCGTGGAGATCGACGACGCCAATGTGCAGGCCTGCGTGGCGCGCGGCGTCAATGTGATCCAGTTCAACCTGGAAGACGGGCTGGCGTTGTTTGGCGATGCGTCGTTCGATGTGGTGCTGCAGATCGACACGCTGCAGCACCTGCGCAATGCCGAGGTCATGCTGCGGGAAACTGCCCGCGTCGGCCGCATCGGCATCGTCGCCTTTCCGAACTTCGGCCACTGGCCGAACCGGTTGGCGGTGCTGCGCGGGCGCATGCCGGTCACCAAGGTGCTGCCCTACCAGTGGTATGACACGCCGAACATCCGCGTCGGCACGTTGCAGGACTTTGCCGCGCTGGCCGGCCAGAACCGGCTGCAGGTCCTGGACTCGTTCGGCCTGCAGGACGGCCGGGAAATCCGCTTTTGGCCCAATGCGCGCGCCAGCCGGGCGGTGTTCAAGTTGCAGCGCGCCTGAAGCCGGCGCGGCGCATCGCCTGAGTTCGTCTTGCCCGAGTCCATCCTGCCCATGAAGCCCATGAAGCCCATGAAGCCCATCATGTCCGACGCGCCGCGCCCGGTTTCCTTTGCCGAAGCCTTTCGCTTCTGGCTGCAGCTGGGCTTCATCAGCTTTGGCGGGCCGGCCGGGCAGATTGCCATCATGCACCGCGAGCTGGTGGAAAAGCGCCGCTGGGTGTCCGAGCAACGCTTTTTGCATGCGCTCAACTTTTGCATGGTGCTGCCCGGCCCCGAGGCGCAGCAGCTGGCGACCTACCTCGGCTGGCTGATGCACCGCACCTGGGGCGGCGTGGTGGCGGGAACGCTGTTTTTCTTGCCGTCGCTGGCGCTGCTGATCGGGCTGAGCTGGATCTACATGGCCTTTGGCCAGCAGCCGCTGGTAGCCGGGATTTTCTACGGCATCAAGCCGGCAGTGGCAGCCATCGTGCTGCATGCGCTGCACCGCATTGCCAGCAAATCCCTGGGCAATCCGCGCCTGGCACCGGCGCCATGGGCGATAGCCGCGATGAGCTTCATTGCCATCTGGGCCTTGAAGCTGCCGTTTCCGCTGGTCGTGCTGGGCGCGATGCTGGCCGGCGCCGTGCTGGCCCGCGTGGCGCCCGGCAGCCTGGCGCACGGCAAGGGCCACGCGGCTTCAGCGCCCGGCGTTCGCGGCGCGGCGCTGATTGACGACGACACGCCGACGCCGGCCCATGCGCTGTTCAGCCGGCACCGGCTGGCCGCGGTGCTGCTGGCCGGCGCGGCGCTCTGGCTGGCGCCAATGGCGGCGCTGTTCTTCAGCTATGGCTGGAGCGGCACGCTGACGCAGATCGGCTGGTTCTTCACCAAGGCCGCGCTGCTGACCTTTGGCGGCGCCTATGCCGTGCTGCCGTATGTGAACCAGATGGCGGTCGGGCATTACCAGTGGCTCACCACGGCGCAGATGATGGACGGCCTGGCGCTGGGCGAGACCACGCCCGGTCCGCTCATCATGGTGGTGGCGTTTGTCGGCTTTGTCGGCGGCTGGGTCAAGCAGGTGGCCGGGCCGCAGGCGCTGTTTGCCGGCGCGGCGCTGGCTGCCGGTGTGGCGACCTGGTTCACCTTTTTGCCGTCGTTCATCTTCATCCTGGCCGGCGGGCCGTGGGTCGAGTCCACACGCGGCAACCTGAAGCTGACCGCGCCGCTGGCCGCCGTGACCGCCGCCGTGGTCGGCGTGATTGCCAATCTTGCTCTGTTTTTCATAGCTGCTGTGGCTTACCCGACAAGCACAAACGGCATAATTGATAAAAAAATCGACGGGATTGCACTAGCGCTGGCGGCTGCGGCCGCGTTTGCCCTGTGGCGCCTGAAGTGGGGCGTGATCCCGGTCATCGCCGCATCGGCGGGCGCCGGGCTGCTGCTGCGCTGGTTTGGCCTGGCCTGGGCGCGCGGCGCCAAGGTGCCTGGCATGAGGCGCAGTATGCTTGAGGTGAGCCCATGAAACCTGCTGACGCCCACCCCGCCCTGTCTTTCGCGACCCCTGCCGGTCGGCTGGCCGAGCGCCTGTTTGGCCCCTGGGTGCGCCAGGTCACGCCCGGCAGCCTGCGGCTCGATGCGATGGCCGGGCTGCTGGGCGCGGTGCTGGTGCTGCCCCAGGGCATTGCCTTTGCCACGCTGGCCGGGCTGCCGCCCGAATACGGGCTGTACACCGCCATCGTGCCGTGCATCATTGCCGCGCTGTTCGGCTCCAGCTGGCATGTCATGTCCGGTCCGACGAACGCCAATTCGCTGGCGCTGTTTGCCATGCTCTCGCCGCTGGCCCTGGCGTTCAGTCCGGCGTACATCCAGCTGGCGCTGGCCGTCACCGTGATGGTCGGCGCGCTGCAGTGGCTGATCGGCGCGCTGCGGCTGGGCGTGCTGGCCAATTTCATCTCGCCCGCAGTGCTCTTCGGCTTCACCTCGGGCGCGGCACTGTTGATTGCGGTGCATGCGCTGCCCGACTTGCTGGGCTTGGCCGCGTCGGCAGAGCACAGCGCGGCCGGCGTGCTGGCGCATGTCCTCGGGCAGCTGCCGCAGGCCCGTGGGGCGGCGCTGGCCGTGGGCGCCGTCACGCTGGCGGTGGCCCTGGGGCTGCGCCGCTACCGCCGCAACTGGCCCTACATGCTGGCCGGGCTGGTGGTGGCCACCGCGCTGTCCTGGGGCTGGAGCCGGTGGGCGGCTGGCAACGCCGCGCCGGCGCCGGCGCTGCGCCTGGTGGGCGCCATCGCCACGCCCTGGCCGCGCTTTGAACTGCCCGCTATCAGCTGGGCGCAGGCGGCCGACCTGGTCGGCCTGGCGTTTGCGCTGACCATCGTCGCGCTGGGCCAGGCGATTGCGATTGCCCGGGCGGTGGCGGCGCGCTCGGGCCAGCGCATCGACGCCAACCGCGAGTTCCGCGGCCAGGGCCTGTCCAACCTCATTGGCGGGTTTTTCTCCAGCTATGTGTCCTGCGGCTCGATGAACCGATCTATGCCGAACCTGGAAGCCGGCGCCCGCACGCCGCTGGCCTCGGTGTTCTCGGCGCTGCTGCTCTTGGGCCTGGTGGCCGTCAGCGCGCCGGTGCTGGCGCAGATCCCGATGGCCGCGCTGGCCGGGCTGTTGGTGCTGGTGGCCTTGGGCCTGCTCGACTTGAAGCGCTGGCGCCAGCTGTTTGCCCTGAGCCGGACCGATTTCGCGGTAGCGCTGACCACGCTGGCCGCCACCCTGACCATCCGGCTGGAAGTGGCGATTTTGCTGGGCATGCTGCTGTCGCTGATGTCGTTCCTGTACCGCACCTCGCGCCCGGCCATGCGCACCATGGGCTTTGACAGCCGCGGGCCAGAGCGGCAGTTCGTGGTGATTGACGGTGCGCCGCAGACCTGCGCGGAGCCCGGGCCGCAGAACCAGCTTGGCCGGCCAATTCCCCCCCCGGCCGGGGCCGTGGAACCGGCTTCGCCGGGCCACAGGCGCAGCGCCCCCTCGGGGGGCAGCGAACCACGCGCAGCGGGGAGCGTGGGGGCCTACCTCCCGGAGTGCCCGCAGCTGAAGTTATTACGAATGGAAGGCGAGGTGTATTTCGGCGCGACCCAGCATGTCGCCGACATCCTGCACGCGCTGCGCAGCCAGCCAGCGCCGCAAAAGCATTTGCTGGTCATGGCCAAGAGCATGAACTTCATCGACCTGGCCGGTGCCGAGCTGTGGGAGGGCGAACTGGCGGCGCGGCGCGCCATGGGCGGCGGCCTGTACTTTCACCGGCCGCGTCCGGAGGTTGTCCAGATGTGGCGCAAGACCGGCTTTACCGAGGTGCTGGGCCCCGGGCACCAGTTTTCTGACAAGGCGACGGCCATCGCCACGATCTTTCACAAGCTCGACCCCGGCATCTGCCGGCATTGCAGCGCCCGTATCTTCCGGGAATGCAAGGGTGCGCCCGGCGCCGACGACCCGGCCAACCAGCCCCGCATCTGAAGCGCTGCAGCGCCGCCCTAGGCCGCGCGGCGAAACGTCAGGTTGATGCGCTGGCCCCCCAGGCGCGGGTGCTCGCCGCCGGCCAGCGGCGCCACGCCGTGAAACGCCAGCCGGGACGCGCCGCCCGGCCGCTGCGCTGCAGGCCGCCCAACAAAAAAACCGCCGGCAGGCCGAGCGACACCGACACGATGGGCGCGCCCAGGTCGCTTTCGTCGCGGTCCTGGTGCAGCGCCATGCGCGAGCCGGCTTCGTAGCGGTTGACCAGGCAGGCGTCAGGCTTAAAATTGTCAAAACCCGACTCGGCCGCCGCCCGCAGCGCCAGATCGGCAAAGCACGCTGGCATGGGCGGCCAGGGTTGGCCGGTGAGCGGGTCAGTGGCGCTGTAGCGGTAGCCCGTCCGATCAGACACCCAGCCCAACATGCCGCAGTTGGTCATGCCGACCGACATGACGCGCCCGCCGGGCGTCATGAGGTGGCGAAAAGGCGCAGCCGCGATGACCTGCTGTATGGCTTGGATCAGAGCGTCGGCCTGGTAGAGGGCGAAGCCTCGCAGCAGCACGGCGCCTGGCGCGATGGGGGCGGGTGCTCCATAAGGTGCGGGCGGTTCGTCGAAAAGGCTTGGGGTCAAAAATGCCTTTGTTATTTGGCTGATTTTATGATTGGCAGGTTGTTTGCGCGCGGGTGACTGGCAAAAACTGCTGTTGAAAATGAAGCCTAATTGGAATCTGACCCCCATTCGTTCGCTGCTACTGGGTGTGGCGCTTTCCCGCTTCGGCCTTGAAAAAATCCACGCTCTTTTTGCTCGGCGCCAGCGTCACCTTGATGCCTTCCTCGCGAAAGGCAAGCGTCTCAGGCGGCGCAAGAAAATCCTCGATGACCTGGGCCTCCGTCGGCTCATCGGCATAGTTGATTTTTTTGCTCATAAATTCAAACGGAATAAATGCCACATGCCATCGTTCCCTGCGCCAGCAGCGTCCTGACAGCGCTTTGAACATGATCGGCCAGCCCGAACCGAAGCGGCCCGAGCCGCCGTCAGGCTCGTGGCTGTTCAAAAACCATGAACCGCGCCCGTAACCGCCGGCTTTCGCCCTGCGCCAGCAGGTGAATGCCCAGCGCTGGCCACTGGTCCTGCGGCGCGTTCAGCGCGGCGTTGGCATGCTG
>JACMQR010000119.1 GCA_014376885.1 Polaromonas sp. | reverse complement strand
GGGGCGGTTCCATCATGGCCAAGTGGTGCCTGGCGCACCACCAGGAATCATTCCTCTACACGCATTTTGAAGAGATCTGCCAGATCATGAAGGCGTATGACGTTTCGTTCAGTTTAGGCGATGGCATGCGCCCCGGCTCGATCTTCGACGCCAATGACGAAGCCCAGCTGGCCGAACTGAAAACCCTGGGCGAGCTGACCCAGGTGGCGTGGCGCCATGATGTTCAGGTGATGATCGAAGGCCCCGGCCATGTGCCGCTGCAGCTGGTCAAGGAAAACGTCGAAAAGCAATTGGAAGCCTGCTTTGAAGCGCCGTTCTACACGCTGGGCCCATTGATCACCGACATCTCGCCCGGCTACGACCATATTTCGTCGGCGATGGGCGCGGCGAACATCGGCTGGTACGGCACCGCCATGCTGTGCTACGTGACGCCGAAGGAGCACCTGGGCCTGCCGAACCGCGACGATGTGAAGCAGGGCCTGATCGCCTACAAGATTGCCGCGCATGCCGGCGACCTGGCCAAGGGCTACCCGGGCGCGCAGATGTGGGACAACGCGGTGAGCAAGGCGCGGTTTGAGTTCCGCTGGGAAGACCAGTTCCGCCTGGCCATCGACCCGGACACGGCGATGGCCTACCACGACGAGACGCTGCCAAAAGAAAACGCCAAGGTGGCGCATTTCTGCTCGATGTGCGGGCCGAAGTTTTGCTCGATGAAAATCTCGCAGGAGGTGCGTGAGTTTGCGCGGCTGAACCCGCACACGACCACCTTGGCAAAAACGCCCGGCGTGATTGCCATCCAGCAGATCAACAGCGGCTTCGAGGAAAAAGCCGAGGAGTTCCGCAAGGGTGGCAGCGAGATTTATTCCTGACGCGGACCGGTTTTCGGCTGGCTCCTTTCCCGCTGGGCGAGAGAATCAGCCGGCGGCGGACAACCCCAAAAAAATCCACCCATGAACCCCCTTCACGTCGGCATTGCCGGCGCCGGCCTGGCTGGCCGCTCCCTGGCTTGGCGGCTGCTGCGCGCCGGCTGCCGCGTCAGCCTGTTCGGCGCGCGCCAGCGCGGCGCGCTCGACACCGCCTCGATGACAGCGGCGGCCATGCTCTCGCCATTGGCCGAGCTGGCGGTGTCGGACGAGGCGGTGTTCGCCCTGGGCCGGCGCTCCATGGCGCTGTGGCCGCGCTGGATCGACGAGCTGGCCGAGGGCGGCAGCGCGCCGGTGTACTTTCGCCAGCAGGGCACGCTGGTCGTCGCGCATGCGCCGGACCAGAGTTCGCTCGACCATTTCAGCCGCCTGCTGCACCACAAGCTGCCCGCCACCTGCCAGGCCCAGGTGCAAAAGCTCGATGCAGCCGCGCTGGCTGCAAAAGAACCAGCGCTGGCCGGACGTTTCAACGGCGGACTGTTCCTGGAAAGCGAAGGCCAGCTGGCCAACGACCAGTGGATGGCTGCGCTAGCGCTTGAAATCGACCGGCTGGGCGGCGCCTGGCACGAAGGCCGGGCGGTGGAACGGGTGGAAGAGGGCTGCATCGTCTGCGCCGATGGCACGCATGTGGTCGACGTGGCGGTCGATGCGCGCGGTGTCGGCAGCCAGGCGCAGTGGCCTGCTTCGAACCCCTTGCGCGGTGTGCGCGGCGAGGTGCTGCGTGTCGAATGTCCGGGCGTTGACCTGCAGCGGCCGGTGCGGCTGATGCATCCGCGCTATGCGCTGTATGTGGCGCCCCGGCCCGGCCACCAGTTCGTCGTCGGCGCGACCGAGCTCGAATCGGAAGACACCGGGCCGGTGACGCTGCGCTCGATGCTCGAGCTCGGCAGCGCGCTGTACAGCCTGCATCCGGCGTTTGGCGAGGCGCGGATCTTGCGGCTGTCGGCCGCGCTGCGCCCGGCGCTCGACGACCACCGGCCGGCGGTGGCGCTGCAGGGCGGCGTCTGGCACATCAACGGCCTGTACCGGCATGGCTATCTGTGCGCGCCGGCGCTGGTCGATGAGTTGGCCCATAGACTGCTGGGCATTGGACGCACGGAGGCGACATGACGGATTTTGAAGTTTCCCTGAACGGCGAGCGCATCGCCACGCAGGCCGCCACGCTGCAGGCGCTGCTGCTGGAACGCGGCTTTGACATGCAAAGCGCCTTTGCCTGCGCCATCAACAGCGACTTCGTGCCCCGGCCGCAGTGGCCCGGGCGCGGTTTGCAAGGCGGCGACCGCGTCGATGTGGTCACGCCAATAACGGGAGGTTGAGCATGAGCAAGTCCATAAGCAGTTCCATCGCCCACGGCAGCCCGTGGACCGTCGCCGGCACCACGCTGACCAGCCGCTTTTTCCTGGGCACCTCGCACTACCCGTCGCCGCAGGTGCTGGGCGACGCGGTGCGCGCCAGCGGCACCGAAGTCTTGACCGTCGGCCTGCGCCGGCTGCAGCCCGAAAGCGGCGGCGGCACCAGCTTCTGGCAGCGCATCCAGGCGCTCGGCTGCCATGTCCTGCCGAACACCGCCGGCTGCCACAGCGCCGGCGGGGCCATCACGCTGGCACAGATGGCGCGCGAGATTTTCGGCACCGCCTGGATCAAGCTCGAAGTGATTGGCGACGACTACACGCTGCAGCCTGACACCGTGGCCACGCTGGAAGCCGCCACGGCGCTGGCAAAAGACGGTTTTTCAGTGTTTGCCTACACCACCGACGACCTGGTGATGGCTCAGCGCTTGCACGGGGCCGGCTGCGCGGCGGTGATGCCCTGGGCCGCGCCGATCGGCACCGGGCGCGGGCTGCTCAACCCATATGCGCTGGAAACCCTGCGCCGCCGGCTGCCGGACGCAGTGCTGATCGTCGATGCCGGGCTGGGCCGGCCGTCGCACGCCGCGCAGGTGATGGAGCTCGGTTTTGACGCCGTGCTGCTGAACACCGCTGTCGCCCAGGCGGGCGATCCGGTGCGCATGGCGCGCGCCTTTGCCGATGGCGTGGCGGCCGGGCGGGCTGCCTGGGAGTCAACGCCAATGCCCGAGCGCGCCGCCGCGCAGGCGTCGACCGCCACCGTCGGCATGCCCTTTTGGCATGCGCCCTGACAGCAAATGCCGCCCGCTTGCCACTTGCCGTCCCATCCCCCGCGCCCGGCAAGTAGCAACCCTACAACCATTTTGTGACCCGGTGACCGCCATGACCTTCCCGCTCCTGCCGCCGTTTGCCTCCCTGACCGGCCCCCTTGGCTTTTACCCGGTCGTGCACGATGCCGGCTGGGTGCAGCGCCTGCTGGACTGGGGCGTGCGCACCGTGCAATTGCGCATCAAGGCCGCCGGCCACACGCCGGCCAGTATCGAGCGCGAGGTGCGCGCTGCCATTGAGGCCGGCCGCCGGGTGCCGGGCGCGCAGGTTTTCATCAACGACCACTGGCAGCTGGCGCTGGACGCCGGCGCCTATGGCGTGCATCTGGGCCAGGAAGACCTGGACACCGCCGATATCGAGGCCCTGCGCCGCGCCGGCCTGCGGCTTGGGCTGAGCACCCACACGCCGACTGAACTGGCGCGTGCGCAGGCCGTGCAGCCCTCGTATCTGGCCATTGGCCCGGTCTATCCGACAACGCTCAAGGTCATGCCCTACGAGCCGGTCGGGCTGGAGCGACTGGCCGCCTGGAGTGCGCGGGTCGCGCCCTGTCCGGTGGTGGCGATTGGCGGCATTTCACTGGAGCGCTTGCCCGGCGTGCTGGCCTGCGGCGTCGCTGGCGCGGCCGTGGTCAGCGCGGTGACACTGGCCGCCGACCCGGAAGAAGCGGCGCTGGCCGGTTTGCGGCTTGTGGCTTGCGCAGCACACCCGGCTGGCCCGCGCGCCTAGGAGCTTGACGCCGGCCGGCCACCGGGCGAGCTCGGCGCGACTGGCGGCCGGTTGTTATTTGCTGGCCGCGCTGACATTCACAGCCGACTCGGCCAGCTCGGTCATCCGCTCGTCGTTGGTGTACATGTCCTTGACCGCCGCTTCAGGCCGGGTGGCGTCGTCGCCAGGTTTCAAGGCCTGGGCAAAGGCCATGACGGTGCCAAAGCCGGTGATGCCGTAGTGGGTCATGCGCTGGAACTGGGCAATGATGGCGGCGTCCAGCACCGGACCGGTTGCCGGCGCATCGTCGATGGTGTGCTTGATGGCTTCCTTGCACAGGCCTTCCATGCCCTTGCAATGCTCCTTTGCCACCTCGTCGTCATGCTTTTCAATCAGCATCTTGAGCAATTGCGTGTGTTTGCCAATGCCTTTTTGCGAGCCCTCCAGCATGGCCACCATGCTTGGCGTTTTTGGCCTACGGCAAAATTTTTACCAGCGCCCTGGCCATCTGGTCGTTGGCCGACCACAGGTCTTTGAGTTCATCGACATACAGCTCTTTGAGCGTGG
>JACMQR010000118.1 GCA_014376885.1 Polaromonas sp. | reverse complement strand
GGTGAGCGGCCGCAATCTGCGGCTGGGCAACCACCGGCTGATGCACGAAAGCGGCCTGTGCGACCCCGGCCTTGAGGCTGTGCTGGCCGGGCACGAAAGGCAAGGCCGCAGTGTCACGCTGCTGGCCGACGACGCCCGCGTGCTGGCGCTGTTCGCGGTGGCCGACACCCTCAAGCCCAGCTCGGTCCAGGCGATTGCCGACCTGCAGTCGCTGGGCATTGCCGCGGTGCTGCTCACCGGCGACAACGCAGCCACCGCCCGGGCCATTGCCGCGCAGGCCGGCATCCAGGACGCGCGCGGCGACCTGCTGCCCGACGCCAAGCTGGACGCCATCCGGCAGCTGCAGCAGCGTTATGGCCCGACCGGCATGGTGGGCGACGGCATCAACGATGCGCCTGCGCTGGCCCAGGCCGACATTGGCTTTGCCATGGGCGCGGCGGGCACCGGCACGGCCCTGGAAGCGGCCGACGTGGTGATCATGAACGACGACCTGCAGCGCGTTGCCCAAACCATTCGCCTGTCCCGGCGCACGCATGCCGTTCTGTGGCAAAACATCACCCTGGCGCTGGCCATCAAAGCTGCCTTTGTGCTGCTGGCGGTCTTTGGCGCGGCCACCATGTGGATGGCCGTGTTTGCCGACATGGGCGCGAGCTTGCTGGTGGTGGCCAACGGCCTGCGGCTGTTGCGCGGCCTCAGGTAGCCCGCCGGCCCGGGGTTTTTGCATCCCGGCGGCGCTGCCTGCCAGGAAGCGCATCGGGCGAATCCGTGCCCGACGGCATTGGCGGGTGCCGGCAAGAGCGCCCGCGCCTGCGCTACAGTCGCGCCACAAGCCCACCATGAACACCTTTGCCGACAGCGCCCGCGCCGCCCTTTCCCTCATCACCTCGCTGGACCCGAAATTCGGCGCCATCGTCGGCCGCTCGCTGCTGGTCAGCGCCCTGGCCTGCCTGATCGCCTGCAGCGCCGGGCTGCTGCTCGGCGCCTGGCTGGGCGTGGCGCGCTTTCGGGGCCGCGCTGCGGTGCTTGCCGTGCTCAACACCGCGCTGGCGCTGCCGTCGGTGGTGGTCGGCCTGGTGGTGTATTTGCTGCTGTCGCGCAGCGGGCCGCTGGGCTTTCTGGGCTGGCTGTTTTCCTTCCAGGCGATGGTTTTGGCGCAAACCGTGCTGGTGCTGCCGGTGGTGACCGCGCTGGTGCGCCAGAGCATCGAGGACGCCGAGCGCAGCCATGGCGAGCAATTCGCGTCGCTGGGCGCGCGCCGCTTCATGCGCAGCCTGGTCTTGCTGTGGGACGAGCGCTTTGCCCTGCTGACGGTGCTGGTGGCGGCCTTTGGCCGGGCGATTTCAGAGGTCGGTGCGGTGATGGTGGTGGGCGGCAATATCGAAGGCTTCACCCGCGTGATGACCACCTCGATTGCGCTGGAAACCAGCAAGGGCGACCTGCCGCTGGCGCTGGCGCTCGGGCTGGTGCTGCTGGGCGTGGTGCTGCTGCTCAATATCCTGATCGCGCTGCTGCGGCGCTGGCGCGAGCGGCTCGACGACCCGCTGCCAGCGCTGCACACCGGGCTTGCGCCAGGCCCGGCAGCCCGGAGCGCGGCGCCATGACGCCGGTGTTCAGCCTGCGCGCCGTCAGCGTCCGGTTTGGCCGCGTGCAGGCGCTGACGGCCTGCACGCTGCGCGTCGAGCCCGGCGACCGGCTGGCGCTCATCGGCTCGAACGGCAGCGGGAAAAGCACCCTGCTGCGCACGCTGCACGGCCTGGTCACGCCCGCCGCAGGCGAGCTGACCTTTGACGCGCGGGCGCGCCAGGCGATGCTCTTTCAGCGCCCCTACATGCTGCGCGCCAGCGTGCTGCACAACGTGGCCCTGGGGCTGTGGCTCAAGGGCGACGCCTGGGGCGCGGCCAAGGCGCAGGCGCTGCTGGCGCTGGAGCGGGTCGGGCTGGCCGAGCTGGCCGGGCGTAATGGCAAAGCGCTTTCGGGCGGGCAGCAGCAGCGCGTCGCGCTGGCCCGGGCCTGGGCGCTCAAGCCGCAGGTGCTGCTGCTCGACGAGCCGACCTCCAGCCTGGACCCGGCGGCCAAGCATGAGGTCGAGCGGCTGATGGCCGAGTTTGCCAGTGATGGCATGACCTTGATCTTCAGCAGCCACAACCTCGGCCAGGTCAAGCGCCTGGCCAGCCGGGTGGTGTACCTCGAGCACGGCCGGCTGGTGGCCGACCTGCCGACCCGCGACTTCTTCAACGGACCGCTGCCCGCAGCGGCGGACAATTTTCTGAAAGGAGAGATGGGGTGACTGCCCGCAGCCGGTTTTTCAAGCCTTTCAGTGCGCTTGTGCTTGCTCCTGCTTTGCTGACAGCTATGCTTTCGATAGCGAGGGAGCCTGGCATCGTGACGGCTTCGAGCACCTCGACCGAGCCATGGGGGTGTTGGGTCACCTGCCGCCCAGGCTCCTGGGGCGGGCTGGTCGCCCACCCGGCCAAGCACCCGCAAACCCGGGCGGCCAACGCCCTGAAATTTGCCGAGGGGGTCATTTCGCCAGCCGGCCAGGGCGTGTCTGCCGCCTACAGGATCAGCGGCCAGCAGATGTTCTTTCCCAAGGCGCCGCCGTGACCTGGAGGGCCGGTGGGTAACCTGACCACGCGCCGGTCCAACCCGGTGCGCCTGCCCCAATTGCAGTTTTCACAGGAGACATAACCCACCTGCCTGCCTTGTATCTAAACACAAGAGTAGTTGGGTTTGTTGGATACGGCTTGTTTTTCAGTCCGGCGGCTGCCTACCATGCAGGCGTGCAGTCGTTGGCAACGCAGTTCTCTTGCAGTCAATCCCAACCGGCGTTCCAGGTCGCCTGGCTGACCGGCTGCGTTCAGGGCCCCGCCGGTCTGGAACCCGGCAACAGGCTCGGTGTCGGCGCTCAGCCGGGTCGGGTTTGACCCGTTTTGCAGCGCGCACACCTTTTTGCCCGACGGGCGCCTGTTTGTGGCCGGCGGCCACATCAACAACTGGGTCGGCCTGCCGAAAGCCGCCATCTTCAACCCGCTGGACAACTCCTGGACGCGCCAGGCGCGCATGAACCTCGGGCGCTGGTACCTGACCGTGACCGGATTGCCCAACGGCGACGTGCTGGTGGTGTCCGGCGCCGTCGACACGCCCGACGGCACGAATCCGCTGCCGCAGGTCTGGCAGGCGTCCAGCGGCACCTGGCGCGACCTGACCCAGGCGCAGCTCAATTTGCCGATCTATCCGTACATGTTCCTGGCGCCCAACGGCTCGGTGTTCAACGCCGGGCCAGAAGTCATCACCCGCTACCTCGACACCGCCGACACCGGTGCCTGGTCGTTCGTCGCCAACCGGACCTTCAATGCCCTGCGGGACTGCGGCAGCGCCGTGATGTGCGCACCCGGAAAAATCCTGGCGGTCGGCGGTGGCGAGACCCGCCCACCAACACGGCCGAGGTCATTGACCTGAATGCCGGCACACCGACCTGGCGCAATGTCGGCGCGATGGCAACGGCCAGGCGGTCGATGAATGCTACCGTGCTGCCCGATGGCAAGGTGCTGGCCACCGGCGGCACGCGGGGGCCAGGCTTTAACAATGCCGAGCCGGGCATGCCGGTGCTTGCGGCAGAAATGTGGGATCCGGCAAACGAGGCCTGGCAGACCATGGCGTCCGGCACGGTGCCGCGGATCTACCACTCGACGGCGCTGCTGTTGCCCGACGCCCGGGTGCTGCTGGCCGGCGGCAATGGCTACACGCAGACCGAAATTTATTCGCCGCCTTACCTGTTTGCCGGGCCTCGGCCGGCGCTGTCGTCGGCCCCGGCAAGCGTCGGCCAGGGTGCAGCGCCTTTTCATCGGCACGCCGGACGCTGCCGGCATCAACGGCGTGAGCTGGGTTGCCTTGCCGTCGGTCACCCACACCAACAACATGCACCAAGGGGTTTTTCGTTCCGCCAGCATCACCCAGGCCAGCGGCGGCATCACGGTCAGCGCGCCGAATGATCCGACGGTGCCCGCCGGGCACTGCATGGTGTTTTTGATGAGAAATGGCGTTCCGTCAACCGCCAAGATCGTTCAGCTGGGCGCGCAGTCCAGCAATCCCGCGCCGTCGCTGACCAGCCTGGCGCCGACCAGCGCCACGGCCGGCGATCCGGGTTTCTCGCTGTCGGTGAGGGGTTCGAATTTCGTCTGAGCATCCCGGGTTCGCTGGAACGGCCAGGACCGGGCGACGACATTTGTCAGCGCCACGCAACTAAGCATTGCCATCACGGCGGCCGACATCGCCGCTGCCGGCTCGGCCCAGGTGGCGGTGTCCAGTCCCCCGCCTGGCGGGGGCGTTTCCCTGTCGCTTTCGTTCCGGGTCGATGCAGCGCCCTCGGCCAATCCGGTGCCGGCGCTGTCGCCGGCCAGCGCTTCCCAGGGCGCGGCCGGCTTCACGCTCACGGCGACCGGAGCCAACTTCGTTGCCGCCTTGAAGGCGTGCTGGAAAGGCCAGGAGCGGGCCACCACCTATGTCAGCGCCAAGCAGCTGACGGCAGCGATTCTGGCCAGCGACCTGCAGGCCACCGGCCCGGCCGATGTCACCGTGATCACGCC
>JACMQR010000013.1 GCA_014376885.1 Polaromonas sp. | reverse complement strand
GGCACCGTCGGCTTTGCGCTGCCGGGCGTCAGCCTGCGGGTGCAGGACGACGCCGGCCAGGGCCTGCCGGCGGGTGAAATCGGCGCCATCCAGGTCAAGGGCCCGAATGTCTTTCAGGGCTACTGGCGCATGCCGGAGAAAACCGCCGAGGAATTCACCGCCGACGGCTTTTTCAAGACCGGTGATGTCGGCCAGATCGGCGAGGACGGCTACATCACCATCGTCGGGCGCAACAAGGACCTGATCATCAGCGGCGGCTACAACGTCTATCCGGCCGAAATCGAAGGCTTTCTCAACGAGCTGCCCGGCGTGCTGGAAAGCGCGGTGGTCGGCGTACCGCATCCCGACTTCGGCGAGGTCGGCGTGGCGGTGCTGATTGCCCGGCCCGGGGCCCGGCTGGATGCGGCGCAGATCGTGGCCGGCATGAAGTCAAAGCTGGCCAACTTCAAGGTGCCCAAGCACTGCGCGGTGGTCAGCGAACTGCCGCGCAACGCCATGGGCAAGGTGCAGAAAAACCTGCTGCGCGAGCAGTACCGCGCGCTGTTTGCCTGATGCCGGCGTGCTGGCGCCAGAGCAAACTCAGCGCAGCGGCGCGGGCGGACGGCTGCGGCCGGCGCGCTGCGGCACGGTGGCCAGCAGCACGCCGGCCAGCGCCATCGCAAACGCGCCAAGCTGCGGGCCGTTCAGGCGCTCGCCGAGCACCAGCACACCGACCGCCGCCGCGCTGACCGGCAGCAGCACGGTGAACACGCCGGCGCGGTTGGCGGGAACGGTTTTCAAGCCGGTCATCCACAGCCACACCGTCCAGACGCTGGCGGCCAGCGCATAAAACACCAGCAGCAGCCAACTGCCGGGCGCGACGGCGGCAAACTTGAACCCCCAGACCATCCACAACCCGAAAGGCGTGACCAGCGCAAAACCCCACAGGTTGATGAGCGCGGTGATGCGCTTGGGGCTGAGCACGCCGGTGAGCTTTTTGCCGATCACCGCATAGGCCGCTTCGCACAGCACCGCGCCCACCAGCAGCAAATTGCCCAGCCAGGCATTTTTTGACGATAAAACCGGCCCGGGTGCAATACCGGCGTGGTTTGGCAGCTCGCCTTTTGAGAGCGACACCAGGGCGATGCCCAGCACCGCGCAGGCCACGGCTGCCCACACCCGGCCGCTGATCCGCTCGCGCAGGAAGGCCCAGCTCAGCAGCGCCACCGTGGCTGGAATCGCCGCCATGATGACGCCGGCGGCCACGGCACTGCTCAGACTGACGCCAAACAGCATGCAGATGGAAAACAAAAAGTTGCCCAGAAACGACTCCAGGAACACCAGCCGGCGGGTTTGCGCTGTCATGGGCGCTTCGCCGGCGGGTTTTTTCAGCCAGTGGGCCATTGCCAGGCCGCCAATGCCAAAGCGCAGCCAGGCCAGCAAAAACACCGGAAACGCAGCCACCAGCGGCTTGGACAGGGCGACGTAGCTGCCCACCAGCGCCATGCTCAGCGCCAGGCAGGCATAGGCGGTCCAGGGTGACGGGGGGCGGTGCGGCATGGCAAAGGCTCCAGGGGCGGGCGCCCTGTCGTGGGTGGGTGGCTTAGCGCGTTTTCAGCTGGCACAGGGCCGCGTCGGCAATGCTCTGCGCGCTGACCCCGAAAAACTGGCGCAAGGCCGCCCGCGTGTCGCTGCGGCCAAAGCCGTCGGTTCCCAGGGTCAGAAAGCTGCGGCCTTCCGGCATGAAGGCGCGCACGCTTTCGGGCACCGCGCGCACATAGTCGGTGGCGGCCACCACCGGCCCCTGGCTGCCCAAGAGCAATTGCGTGATGAAGGGCGAGTCGCCGCGGGCGCTGCCGCTCAGCAGGCGCTGCTGGTGGGCCGCGCCGTCCCGGGCCAGCTCGCTCCAGCTGGTCACGCTGTACACCGTGGCCCGGATGCCGCGCCCGGCCAGCAGCTGCGCCGCCTTGATCACCTCGGTCAAAATCGCGCCGGAACCCAGCAACGTCACCTCGGAACCCGATTTTTCAAGCGTTTCAGAGCTGGTGTGCTTGTCCTGTGGACCTGAGTAGCTATCGAACAAATAGCAGCCCTTGAGAATGCCGTCTTCCGAGCCAGGCCGCAAATTGGGCTGGGCGTAGTTTTCGTTCATCACGGTGATGTAATAAAACACATCAAGCTGCTGGGTCAGCATCTCGCGCATGCCCTGGTCGATGATCACCGCCAGCTCGCAGGCAAACGCCGGGTCGTAGGACTTGCAGTTGGGAATGGTGGCCGCCACCAGGTGGCTGGTGCCGTCCTGGTGCTGCAGGCCTTCGCCGCCCAGGGTGGTGCGGCCCGAGGTGGCGCCGAGCAAAAAGCCGCGCGCCCGCTGGTCAGCGGCCGCCCAGATCTGGTCGCCGACGCGCTGAAAGCCGAACATGGAGTAGTAGATGTAAAACGGCAGCATCGCCAGGCCGTGCACGCTGTAGCTGGTGGCCGCTGCCGTCCAGCTGGCCAGCGCGCCGGCTTCGCTGATGCCTTCTTCGAGGATCTGGCCGTCCAGCGCCTCGCGGTAGCTCAGCACCGAGCCGATGTCCTCGGGCGCATAGCGCTGGCCGACGCTGGAATAAATGCCCACCTGCTTGAACAGGTTGGCCATGCCGAAGGTGCGCGCCTCGTCGGCGACGATGGGCACGATGCGCGGCCCCAGCCCAGCATCTTTCAGCAAGCCGCCGAGCAGGCGCACAAACGCCATGGTGGTGCTCATTTCCTTGCCGGCGGCGGCCAGCGCAAATTGGCCGTAGGCGCTCAAGGCCGGCACGTCGACCGCGTCGGCCACGGTGTCGCGCTTGGGCAGGTAGCCGCCCAATGCTGCGCGGCGCTGGTGCAGGTACTGCATTTCCGGGCTGCTGTCGGCCGGCTTGTAAAACGCCATCTGGCGCGCTTGCTCATCGCTCAGCGGCAAGTTAAAGCGGTTGCGAAACTCCAGCAGATCGGCTTCGTCGAACTTCTTGTGCGAGTGCGTCGTCATCTTGCCCTGGCCAGCGCTGCCCATGCCATAGCCTTTTTTGGTGTGCGCCAAGATCACTGTCGGCTGGCCGGTGTGGCGGGCCGCTGCCGCATAGGCCGCATGGATTTTCACCAGGTCGTGGCCGCCGCGTTTGAGGCGGTCGATCTGCTCGTCGGTCATGCCCTGCGCCAGGCGCGCCAGCTCGTCGTTCTGGCCAAAGAAGTGGTCGCGGTTGTAGCGCCCGTCCTTGGCGGCAAAGGTCTGCATTTCGCCATCGACCGTGTTGGCCAGCGCCCGGGTCAGCGCGCCGGTCACATCGCGGGCGAACAGGCCGTCCCAGTCGCTGCCCCAGACCAGCTTGATGACATTCCAGCCGGCCCCGAGAAACAGCCTTTCCAGCTCGTCGATGATGCGGCCGTTGCCGCGCACCGGGCCGTCCAGGCGCTGCAGGTTGCAGTTGACCACCCAGACCAGGTTGTCCAGGCCTTCGCGCGCGGCCAGCGTCAGCGCGCTCATGGATTCGGGCTCGTCCATTTCGCCGTCGCCGAACACGCCCCACACACGGCGCTGGTCGACGTGTATTCCGTTTTCGTTGCGGCCGCCGCAGTCGAGCAGCTGGCGGTGCGTCAGGTAGCGCATGAAGCGCGCATGGTAGATCGAGCTGATCGGGCCGATGCCCATCGAGCCGGTGGGAAACTGCCAGAAGTCGGGCATCAAGTACGGGTGCGGGTAGCTGGACAGGCCGCGCGCCTGGCCGCCGCTTTGCACCGGCGCCGTGAGTTCCTGGCGGTAGTAGCCCAGGTCCTGCTCGCTCAGCCGGCCTTCCAGAAACGCCCGCGCATAGACGCCGGGCGCGCTGTGCGGCTGGAAAAACACCAGGTCGCCCCGGTGCTGGCCTTCGCCCGTGCCCTGCCGCGCATGAAAAAAGTGGTTGTAGCCGGTTTCAAACAGGTCGGCCGCGCTGGCGTAGCTGGCGATGTGCCCGCCGAGTTCGCTCGAGCCGCCCGACTCGGCCTGGTTGGCCCGCACCACCATGGCCAGCGCATTCCAGCGCATCAGCGAGGCCAGGCGCTCCTCGACCGCCAGGTCGCCGGGAAACACCGGCTGCTCGTCGACGCCGACGGTGTTGACATAGGGCGTGCAAAGCTCGGGCTTCCAGCCGATGCGCTGCTCGCGCGCCAGCCGCGCCAGCGCGTCCAGCACAAACCGGGCGCGGCCCGGGCCTTGCGAGGCGGCCAGCGCAAGGAACGCGTCGCGCCATTCCGCCGTCTCCTGGGAATCGGCATCGGGCACCAATGGGTCGGCTGGTAAAGGAGCGTGGGTGGGCAGGCAAGCAGTCATAAGGTGTCGACTATAGGGGGATGGGCCACAGTGTGCCACCGCGTGGTCGGGCCGCCAACCGGGCACCTGGTTGGCAAATGCCGCGATGGACGCGGCGGGACTGGCGCAGCGCGGCGCGGCGCCACAGGCGCCCGACCGGCCCGGTGGGCAGCTCGGCTTGAGCCCCGCAAGGCGTTTCGGGGAGGGGCCAGCAGACTGAAGCAGCCGGGCTGGCCCGGCAGGCTGCCGGGACATTGCACAGGTGTTTTGCAAGGATGACCAAGAGCGGGTGGAATAAAAGCGCCAGGTTGCGCTGCCTGCCTTGGGACGCTGGCAATACCGAACCAACAGGCTCACTCCACCATGCAGTCCACCCGGCAAACCCGGTCGATTTCTTCGCAGGACAGCCTCCAGGCGCTGGTCTGGACGCCGGCCGACCACCGGCTTTTGGGGGAAGAAGACCATCAGGCGCCTTTTTTGGTGCTGGGCGACAAATACGCCCGGGCGCTCAGGCAGTGCACCCTGGTACAGCATCGACGCGGTCAACGAGTCCGATCCGCTGTCCAAGGACATCTACGACTACTGCGAAAAAATGGAGCTCAATGTCGACACCCTGATCCACGAGGTCGGGGCCGGGCAAATGGAGATCAATTTTTTCCATGCCCATCCGCTGGGCCTGGCCGACGAAGTGTTTTTGTTCAAGCGCACGGTGCGCGAAGCCGCCCTGCGCTGCAACATGTATGCCACCTTCATGGCCAAGCCGATTGCCGGCGAGCCGGGCAGCGCGATGCATGTGCACCAGAGCATCCTGGGCAAGGACACCGGCCTGAACATCTTCAGCAATACCGATGGCAGCGCGTCGGACGCTTTTTCCATTACATCGGCGGCTTGCAGCGCTACCTACCGGCGGCCATGGCGCTGGTGGCGCCGTATGTGAACAGCTACCGGCGCCTGTCGCGCGACACCGCCGCGCCGATCAACATTTCCTGGGGGCATGACAACCGCACCGTCGGCATTCGCTCGCCGATTGCCACGGCGCAAGCCCGGCGGGTGGAAAACCGGGTCATCGGCGCCGACGCCAATTCTTATATCGCCATGGCCATGACGCTGGCCTGCGGCTACTTGGGGCATCAGGAACAAGATCAAGCCCAAACCGGAAATGAAGGGCGATGCGTATTTGTCGCCCTATTCGCTGCCGCGCAGCCTGGGCGAGGCGCTGGACTGGCTGCGCCGCGAGTCGGACCCGTATGAGGTGCTGGGCCAGGAATTCATCACGGTGTGCTCGGAAATCAAGGAAATGGAGTTTGCCGGGTTCATGAAGGTGATCTCGCCCTGGGAGCGCGAGCACCTGCTGCTGCTGGTGTGACGCCCGGCCACGCGACGCCGTCCCTGCCTGATTCATCAAACTCTGGAGCCGCCCCATGAACACGCCCATTGACACCGCCCTGATCCAGGCCCTGGACGGCGCGCATTTCCTGCATCCGTTCACCGATTTCAAAGACCTTGCCAGCCGTGGCGCACGGGTCATCACCCAGGCCGACAACATCTATGTCTGGGTCTCCGACGGCCACAAGATGCTCGACGCGATGAGCGGCCTGTGGTGCGTCAACATTGGCTTCGGCCGCAAGGAACTGGCGGAAGCGGCGCACCGGCAAATGCGGCTGCTGCCCTGCTACGACAGCTTTTTTCAGACGACGAATGTGCCGGCGGTGCAGCTGGCCGCCAAACTGGCGGCATTGGCGCCCCACATCGGCCAGCCGTATTTTTACGAACTGGGCCAGCCGGGCGAGACTTCCGATGAATTAGGACTGCGCGCCGCCGGCTGGCTGGAAGAAAAAATCCTGGCGCTGGGGCCGGACAAGGTGGCCGCCTTCATTGCCGAGCCGGTGCAGGGCGCCGGCGGGGTCATCATGCCGCCGGGCAGCTACTGCCCGAAATCCAGCGCATCG
>JACMQR010000117.1 GCA_014376885.1 Polaromonas sp. | reverse complement strand
CGGCTGAAAACATCATCAAGTGCGTGCGCCGCTGCGGCCTGGATGTCGACCAGCTGATGCTCAATCCGCTGGCCTCCAGCCTATCGGTGCTCACCCAGGACGAGCAGGAGCTTGGCGTGGCGCTGGTCGATATCGGCGCCGGTACCACCGACGTGGCGATCTTCACCGGCGGCGCCATCCGGCACACCGCCGTGATTCCGATCGCCGGCGACCTGATCACCAGCGACATCGCCATGGCGCTGCGCACACCGACCAAGGACGCCGAGGACATCAAGGTGGAAAACGGCTGCGCCAAGCAGATGCTGGCCGACCCGGACACCCAGGTCGAGGTGCCTGGCCTGGGCGACCGCGGTCCGCGCATGCTGAGCAAGCAGGCGCTGGCCGGGGTGATCGAGCCGCGCGTCGAAGAGATTTATTTGCTGGTGCAGCAGGCCATCCGCGAGTCGGGCTATGAAGAGGTGCTGTCCTCGGGCATTGTGATCACCGGCGGCAGCGCGATGATGCCTGGCATGGTCGAGCTCGGCGAGGACATCTTTCTCAAGCCGGTGCGCCGCGGCCTGCCGCGCTACTCCGGCGCTTTGGCGGACATGGTGGCCCAGACCCGGGCCGCCACCGTCATCGGGCTGCTCGAAGAGGCCCGGCTGGCGCGAATTCGCGGCTTCAAGGTGTCGCAAAAAGCCGGCAGCGTGCACAGCGCTTTTGGCCGGGTCAAAGACTGGTTCGTAGGAAATTTCTGATGACTACGACGCCACGACTTTTTTGCCGCACCTGGGGGCGAATGCATTCAGGAGGAGCCGATCCACCGGCCTGACCCGCCATGTCGCGCAAACCATTTTGAAATGCACTTAATTTATTCATCCCGCTTATTTATCCGAACAGGAGGCTCCCCATGAGTATCGAAATGATTGAGATCCAGGAATTCAACCAGGGCACGCAGATCAAGGTGATTGGCGTGGGCGGCGGCGGCGGCAATGCCGTCGGCCACATGATCCACTGCGGCGTGCAGGGCGTCGAGTTCATCTGCGCCAACACCGATGCGCAGGCGCTCAACCGCGGCAGCGCGCACAAGAACATCCAGCTCGGCGCCAGCGGGCTGGGCGCGGGCAGCAAGCCCGAAAAAGGCCGGGATGCGGCCGAGCTGGCCATCGACGACATCAGGAGCGCCATCAGCGGGGCGCACATGCTGTTCATCACCGCCGGCATGGGCGGCGGCACCGGCACCGGCGCTGCACCGGTGATTGCCCGGGTGGCCAAGGAAATGGGCATCCTGACGGTCGGTGTGGTGACCAAGCCGTTTGACTTCGAGGGCGGCCGGCGCATGACCAATGCCGACCTGGGCCTGGCCGAGCTCGAAGCCAATGTCGACTCGCTGATCGTGGTGCTGAACGAAAAGCTGCTCGAAGTGCTGGGCGACGACGTCACGCAGGACGAGGCCTTTGCCCATGCCAATGATGTGCTGAAAAACGCCGTCGGCGGCATTGCCGAGATCATCAATGTGCCCGGCCATGTCAATGTCGACTTCGAGGATGTGCGCACCGTCATGGGCGAGCCCGGCAAGGCGATGATGGGCACGGCCCGCGCCAGCGGCCCCGACCGCGCGCGCATTGCCGCTGAGCAGGCCGTCGCCTGCCCCCTGCTCGAAGGCATCGACCTGTCGGGCGCCAAGGGCGTGCTGGTGCTGATCTCGGCCGCCAAGGGCTCGCTCAAGCTGAACGAGTCCAAGCTGGCCATGAACACGGTGCGCGCCTATGCCTCGCCGGATGCGCATGTGATCTATGGCACGGCGTATGACGACGAGCTGGGGGCCGACATCCGCGTCACCGTGGTCGCCACCGGCCTGAGCCGCCAGGAAGCGCGCAGCAACAATGTCGCGCCGCTGCAAGGGCTGCGCAGCGCCAGCCAGAATGCCGCTGGGGGGCAAGGCTTGAAGCAGCCCGACTATGGCAACATGGCCCGGCCCAATGTCTGGGGCAACAACCGCACCCAGGCAGCCGCGAAGGTCGATGCGCTGGCGTCGGGCGGCATGGATGATTTTGAAATCCCGGCTTTCCTGCGCCGCCAGGCCGACTGACCAGCCGCCTGGCACCGGCGCCACCCGCCGGTGCCAGGCTGGCCGCATGGACTTGACCGGCGGCGGGCGTGATGGACGCAGCGACAAATTAAAATAAGCCATGCTTGCCCAAAGAACCCTCAAATCCCTGACCCGGGCCGTCGGCGTCGGTCTGCACAGCGGCCAGCGGGTCGAGTTAACCCTGCGGCCGGCGCCGCCGGACAGCGGCATCGTGTTCCGGCGGGTTGATCTGCCGCAGCCGGTGGACATCGTCATCTCGCCGGGGGCGGTCACCGACACCCGGCTGGCATCGACCATTTCCAGCGGCAGCGCCAAGGTGCATACCGTCGAACACCTGATGTCGGCCTGCGCCGGCCTGGGGCTGGACAACCTGATCATCGACATCACCGCCGAGGAGGTGCCGATCCTGGACGGCTCGGCGGCGTCATTTGTGTTCTTGCTGCAGTCCGCCGGCATTGCCCTGCAGGCCGCGCCCAAGCGCTTTGTGCGCATTCTCCGGCCGGTCGAGGTCAGGGAAGGCGAGGGTGCCAACGTCAAGTGGGCGCGCTTGACCCCGTTCGAGGGCTACACGCTGAGCTTTGAGATCGACTTTGACCATCCGGCGGTCGACTCCACCGGCCAGCGGGTCGAGTTCGACATCGGCTCGGGCGGCTACAGCCGCGACATTGCCCGGGCGCGCACCTTTGGCTTTACCAAGGATGTCGAGATGATGCGCGCCAATGGCCTGGCGCTGGGCGGCGGGCTGGACAACGCCATCGTCATGGACGACTACAAGGTGCTCAACAGCGACGGCCTGCGCTACAACGACGAGTTCGTGAAGCACAAGATTCTTGACGCCATGGGCGACCTGTACCTGCTGGGCAAGCCGCTGCTGGGGGCCTACAGCGCCTTTCGCTCCGGCCATGCCATGAACAACAAGCTGCTGCGTGAACTGCTGGCGCATCCGGACGCCTATGAAGTCGTCACCTTCGACGACGAGACAAAAGCGCCCAAGGGTTTTTCCACCCTGGCGCGCGCCTGGTAGCGCGTTCTTCTACAACCCGAGGTCCACAGGTCATGCTGCTTTTTCGCTGGATGCTGTTGTTTGCGCTGCTGGTGTCGCTGGTGTGCTTCATGTTTTATGCCGGAACCGGGCAATTGCGCTTCAGGCACTACGGCTGGGTGACCCTGAGGTGGGCCTTGATCGCCGCCTTCGGGTTTTTCGGGGTGCTGATCCTGGAGCGGGTGGGGTAGGCCGCCCAAGCGCACTTTTTGCCGCCGTGCGGCAGCGGGCCCGCAGGGGTGTTCAGCGGCTTCGGCCATCGCGGTAACTGGCGCCTGCCCGGGCGCCCGAGCCGCCGGTGTTTTCCGCGCCGCCCGCCGCCTTCGCCAGGCGTGCCATCGCCGTACCCACATGCGCATGGGTGATGGCCAGGCCCAGCGCATCGGCCGCATCCCTGCCCGGCAGGGCGGGCAGCTTGAGCAGGCGCATGACCATCTGCTGCACCTCTGCCTTGCCGGCCATGCCATAGCCGGCCACGGCCTTTTTCATTTGCAGCGCGGTGTATTCGGCCACTGGCAAGCCGGCCGACACCAGTGCGGTGATGCAGGCACCGCGCGCCTGGCCAAGCAGCAAAGTCGCCTGCGGATTGACATTGACAAACACGATCTCCACCGAGGCGACTTCGGGCTGGTAGCGCTGCACGACCTCGCGCACGCCGTCAAACAGCACCTTCAGCCGGCCGGGCAAGTCCTTTTTGTCCAGGTGCGCGGTTTTGATGGTGCCGCTGGCGACATAGCGCAGCAGCGGCCCGTCCATGTCCACCACGCCAAAGCCGGTGATCAGCAAGCCCGGATCGATTCCCAAAATATGCATTTGCTATTATTTTAGTAGCTGCTTGTGCTTACAGGACAAGCGCAATCAACTGAAAAAGCATTAAAAACGACAAACCGGCCAGTGGTCATGGCGCGTCCACGCCGCCCATGCGCGCCGCAATGGTCCGGGCGCGCGCGGCCAGGTAGCCCGAGCCCAGGCGGGTTTCAAAGTACTTGGGCCGGGGCAGCATCACCGCCAGCCGGGCGGCTTCGACCACGCTCAGGCGCGACGCCGGCTTGCGAAAGTAGTGCTGGGCGGCGGCCTCGGCGCCGAACACGCCGTCGCCCCATTCGACATGGTTGAGGTAGATTTCCAGGATGCGCTGCTTGCTGAGCAAGGTTTCGAGCATCACGGTCAGCAGCAGTTCCTGGCCCTTGCGCAGCAGGGTGCGCTCACCCGACAAAAACAGATTTTTCGCCAGCTGCTGGGTGATGGTGGAGCCGCCGACGATTTTTGGCGGCTTGGGCGGCGGCAGGCCCGGCCGGCTCTCGGCCAGCCGGCCGATCGACTGGGCAGCGCGTTCCTCGGCCTGGGCGTTTTTTTCCCAGGCTTTTTCCAGCGCGTCCATGTCGATGCCTTCGTGAAGAATGAAGCCGGCGTCTTCGGAGGCAATCACGGCGCGCTTGAGGTGGCTGGAGATCTGGGCATAGGGCACCCACTGCTGGCGCCATTTCAGCGCGCCGGTGCTCCTGGCCACCTGCCAGGCTTCGGAGCGTTCAAAGGCGGTCGATTCCGGATCGACCTGCCGCATCAGGGCGATGCGTCCGGCAAAGTAAAGCTGCAGGGCCAGCAGGGCCACAAAGATAAGCGTCAGCAATCGCCCGAAGGCCTTCATGCCAGCTGCCGCCGCAATTCCTGCAGCACCTGGGCCGCCGGCGGGCGCACGCCCCGCCACAGGGAAAACGATGCGGCGGCCTGCTCGACGAGCATGCCCAGGCCGTCGCGCGGGCAGGCGCCGTGCGCGCGCGCCCAGGCCATGAAGCCGTCGGCCGCCGGACCGTACATCAGGTCGCAGGCCAGCGCGCCGGGCTTTAAAACGCTGCCGGCCACCGGCACCGCGCTGCCTGCCAGGCTGCTCGCGCTGGCGTTGATGACGACATCGAAAGCACCCTCAACCGCTTGCATCTCTTGCACCAGCAGCTCTGTATTTTGTAGCACGTTTTGCAGCCAGGGGTGGGCCTGGTGCCGCGCTGCCAGGGCATCGGCGCGGGCGCGGGTACGGTTGACCAGCACCAGCCGTCGCGGCCCGGCGGCCAGCAGCGGCCCGAGCACGCCGGCACCCGCGCCGCCGGCGCCGATCAGCAGCACATCGCGGCCGGCCAGCGCCACGCCGGCGTTGGCCTGGATGTCCTGGACCAGCCCGCTGCCGTCGGTATTGTCGGCCTGCACCCCGTCGGCGCCGATGACCAGGGTGTTGGCCGCCTGGGCCAGCTGCGCCCGCTCGCTTCGGCTGTCGGCTGCCAAATAGGCTTCGAGCTTGAACGGCACGGTGACGTTGCAGCCACGCGCGCCGCCCATTGCCAGTTGCGCCAGCGTGGCGGCAAAGCCGCCCAGCGGCACCAGCCAGGGCCGGTAGTCCAGCTGCTGGCCGGTCAACTGGGCAAAGCGCGCATGGATCTGCGGCGACTTGCTGTGGCCGACCGGGTTGCCCAGCACAAAATAGTGGTCTAACGCCGCCGGGCTGGATGTCATCGGTTTGCTTTTTTCATGGGTTGTTCTGGGGCGCTGCGGCAGCGCCCGGTTCAGCGGTGGGTAAGTTTGGTTTCCAGGCTGTCGTCGCGGCCGAAGTTGAAGTTTGACACCACCACGATCTGGTCGGCCTTGCTGCGCATCGCGCTGCTGAACGGATCGAACGGTCCGGCGCTCTGCACCAGCCCCTGCGCCCAGCGGTCGAGCAGCGGGTTGCCCGAGCTTTGCACCACGGCTGTCGCCAGCACAGCGCCGTCGGCGCTGACCGTCATCGTCATGGTCAGTTCGCCGTACAGCTTTTTGCCAGCGAGCTGCGGAAAGTTCTGGGTTCCTTTTTTCTCGATCGTGCGGCGCATGGCGTCGTAGTAAACCGCATAGACCTCCTCCCGGGTCGACGGGCTGATGTAGCGCCGGGTCGGCTGGGCGCTGTCTTCGCGGATGGAGCGTTCAATTTCGGCCAGCAGCCTGACCAGTTGCCGGCGTTTTTCTTCCTGCTCGGTCTGCGCCCACGCCTGGGACGGCACGCTCAGGTCGGGCGGCGGCAGGGCGGCGAGTTCTTTCTGGGTCTGCAGCAGCAGGGCGTTTTGCTGCGCCTTGAGCGAGGCGGCCTGATGCCGCTCGTCCTCATCCTCCGACGCATCCCCCGTTTTCATGAAGGCGGACGGCGGCAGCGGCGAGGTCGGGCGGCCGGCGGCAAGGTCGCCGCCGCCGGCCAGCGATGCCTGGGCAATCGCCCGGGCGTTCGGGTCCGGCCGGTCGGCCGACTGGCTGTTGACCAGGATCACTTCAAGCGGCGCGTCCTGAAAGACGCGGTTAAAGCGTTCCGGATCGACCATCCGCACGGCCAGCAAGGCGGCATGGGCGGCCACGGAAATGCCCAGGGCAAGCTGCAGGGTGCTCGGCGATTTCACAAGCGGTGACTCGGGCGGCGGCCAGCCAGGGCGCGGCCTGGCAGCAGGGGTCGGTGGCGCACAGCGGGCAGGCCGGTTGAAGTGGGTAGGGCTGGAGCGGGGGGGGCGGATGCAGCGCTCGGCCTTAGCCGGCCGCAGCGGGCAGCGCGTGGGTCTGAGCCTGGGCATCGGCTGCGGGCTCGCTGACATCGACCGCAATCGATATTGGTCCTGCCGCCACATCGTCACCGTCATCGCCGTCGTCTGCGTCATCGCCCGGGCCGCCCGCCGGGTTTCCTGGCGCTGCCTGGGTTGGCTCGTCCAGCCGCTCGATGACTGTGCCGGAGACATCGAGCGTGATCTCGTCGATGGCCCCGAGCCGGACGCGCACCCGGGCGCCGCGCGCCAAGCCCTGGGCGCCCAGAGCGGGCAGCACCAGCGGCAGGTCGTCGACGCGCACCAGGTTGTCCTTGATGCTGGTCGCGGACAGCTCGGTGATATTGTTTTGCTGCAGGTACTTCAGCGTCCAGTAGCGCTCGATGCTGGATTGAAAGCCGTTGTAGGCGCTGTAGGCGGCGTCAAAGCACGAAATCACCGAGAACAAATCGGCATCCTTGGGCTTGAAGGGCGCGACCAGGGCCGCGCTGCGGCCATGCTGGGTGACCGCGATGATCTGCCACTGGTTGACCAGGTCGGTGTAGCGGCGCAGCGGCGAGGTGCACCAGGCATAGCTCTTCACGCCCAGGCCGGCATGCGGCAGCGCCTTGGTGCCCATGCGCACCTTCACGCCCGGCGCCATGCTGGCCTGGCTGCGGTAGATGCCCGGCACACCATGCTCGG
>JACMQR010000116.1 GCA_014376885.1 Polaromonas sp. | reverse complement strand
GGACACGGCGGTGCTGATGGGCACCGCTTCCCTGGCCTATGCCCGGCCCGACAACGCGGTGTTCGGCCTGGGCGCGGCCACCGGCTCGCTGGTCTGGTTCAGCCTGCTGGGCCTGGCGATGTGGGGCCTGGGCCGGCGGCTCGATGCGCCGCTCATCTGGCGGGCGCTGGACGGGCTGGTGGCGCTGATGATGTTCGGCACCGCCGGCTGGCTGCTGGCCGGGCTGCTGTGAGGCCGCGCCGCCCTCACGGCGCGCCGGCGCCGCGCCAGAACGCCGGCTGGCTGTAGTGGTGCTTTAAAAAGTCGATCCACAGCCGCACCCGCAGCGCCAGGTGCCGGCGCTGCGGAAACACCGCGTAAATGCCGTTGGCCGGCGCGGCAAACTTCTCCAGCACCGCCACCAGCCGGCCGGCGGCGATGTCCGACTCGACCTCCCAGGTGCTGCGCCAGGCAATGCCGTAGCCGGCCAGGCACCAGTCGTGCAGCACCTGGCCGTCCGAGCAGTCGAGCGGCCCGCCGGGCTTGAGGTGAACCAGCTCGCCGGCCACGCCAAATGCCCAGCCGCGCGTTTGCGAGGCATCGCTCGACAGGCTCAGGCAGTCAAACCGCGCCAGGTCGGCGGGCTGCTGCGGCGTGCCGTGGCGGCTCAGGAAGCCGGGTGTGGCCACGCACAGCCGCCGGTTGTCGGCCAGGCGCACGCTGACCAGCGACGAGTCGGGCAGGTCGCCGACGCGCACCGCGCAGTCAAATCCCTCGCCCGCCAGGTCGACCACCCGGTCGCCCAGGCTCAGGGTGACTGTCACGTCGGCATGCTGCACGTGAAAGCGCGCCACCAGCGGGGCCACATGGCGCCGGCCAAAACCGGCCGGCGCGGTGATGCGCAGGTGGCCGCTGGCCTTCACGCCGCCGGCCGACACGCTGGCCTCGGCATTGGCCAGGTCGGCCAGCAGGCGCTGGCAGTCCTCCAAAAACGCGCTGCCTTCGGGCGTCAGGGCGATGCGCCGCGTCGTGCGCACCAGCAGCTTGACGCCCAGCCGCGCCTCCAGCGCATCGAGCCGGCGCCCGATGATGGCCGGCGCCACGCCCTCGGCCAGCGCCGCCGCCGTGAGGCTGCCGCGCGCCACCACGGAAACAAAGGATTCGAGCTGCTTGAGTTTGGCCATGGGTCTGGATTATGGGCATGATGCGAGGATGAACCTTCGCACCCAACAGACCCCTTCGATCTCATGCGTCATGCCGGCCTTCAACGAGGCGAAAAGCCTGGGTGCGGTCGTGCCGCATGTGCTGGCTGCGCTGTGCCAGCTGTCCCCCCGGGTCGAGCTGATCGTGGTGGACGATGGCAGTCAGGACGACACCGCCCGCGTGATGCAGGGCCTGTGCGCGGCCCATGCGCAGCTCGTGTGCCTCAAGCTGTCGCGCAACTTTGGCAAGGAGTCCGCGCTCACGGCGGGGCTGGACATCGCGCATGGCGACACCGTCGTCCTGATGGATGCCGACGGCCAGCATCCCACGTCCCTGCTGCCCGAGATGCTCTTGAAATGGCAGCAGGGTGCGGACGTGGTGTATGCGCTGCGCAAAACCCGGGAGGACCAGTCGGCGCTGCAGGCGGGCCTGATCGGGTTGTTCTACAAGCTGGTCAACTGGCGCAACCCCATCGAGATCCCGGCCAACGC
>JACMQR010000115.1 GCA_014376885.1 Polaromonas sp. | reverse complement strand
GCGGCGACATCCGTGGCCAGCGTGGCTTTGTCGTAAAAGCCATCCGGCGGAATCTCGCTCGGCGCGTAGCCGCGCAGAAAGGGCGCCACCGCGCGGTAGCCGGCGGCGGCCAGTGCGGACACCTGGTGGCTCCAGGTCTGCGCGGTGTCGGGAAAGCCATGCAGCAGCAGGACCAGCGGGCCGTTCCCTTCCTCGATATAGGCAAAGTCAAGTCCGTTGGCGCGCAGGTGGTTCATGGGGTGTCCTGGAGGGTCTTGGGGGGCACGGGTTTGCACGCGGCGCAAGGCGGCATCGGCCGCCCGCCGGCGGCCTCAGGCGGCGGGCAGGGCGAACATCGACTCCATCTCGGCCCGCAGCTTGTAGGCGTCGGTGCTGACATCCAGCGCGACATCGGCCCAGCTCAGGCTTTGCCCTTTGCTGACCGGCCGGATCACTTTGACATCATGCGCCAGTCCCAGGGGCAGACCGCCCAGGCGCACGGAGCGCTCGGCGGGCAGCAGCTTGCCCCAGACGGTATAGCCGCCCTCGCCGTCGAGCAGCTCGCCGGGCGCCAGGTCGCGCTTGGCGGTGGCCACCACATCGGCATTCCAGCAGGTGGCCACGCCGGTGGCTTCGGCGCGCAAGGCGACGCTGGCCACCGACATGCCGACTTCCAGGCCGATCAGGTGCCAGCGCTTGTACAGGGTGAAGTAGCGCCCGCTCGGATCGGTGTGGGCGTTGTACTCCTCAAAGCAGTTCTTGATGTAGTCGGTGTCGGCCTCCACCGTCACCCACACCCCCATGCGGATGTCGTAGGGAATGTGCCGGCCATCGGGTTCGAGCGACGAGATCACCTCGACCATGCCCTTGCGTTCGAGAACGCCGCCTTCGCTTCTCGGGCGTGTCACCAGCGGGATGTCCTCAACGCTGGCCGGCGGGTACAGCAGGCCGTCGGACGGCACCGACAGCCCGGTGGCATTGGCTACCGCAGCGCTTTCGATCGACGGCTTGGAGCCGTCCAGAAAGCTGTTGAACATCTTGGGGTTCAGGCCGCCGCGCTCGGCCTGCTCGGGGCTCAGGCCGTAGTTGGTCCAGACGGTTTGCGGTGTCGACTCGCTGAAATGCGGCAGCCACTTGTGCCCGCGCCCGGCCGCCACGACGGGAAAGCCGCAGGTGCGCGCCCAGTCCACCAGGTCGCAGATCAGCGCGGGCTGGTCGCCGAATGCCAGCGAATAGACCACGCCCGCAGCCTGGGCCTTGCGCGCCAGCAGCGGCCCGCAAAAGGCATCGGCTTCGACGGTGACGTTGACCACATGCTTGCCATGCGCAAAGGCGTCCAGGCAATGCGCGACCGCGGCCACCGGGTGGCCGGTGCACTCCACGACGATGTCGATGCCGGGCGCGCGCGTCACGGCCTGCCAGTCCTCGGTGATCCAGGTGGTGCCCGACTTCAGCGCCTCCTCGGCCGAGCGCGCCTGCGTGCGCGCCGGATCCCAGCCAACCCGGGTCAGGTTGGCGCGCGCAGCGGCCGGCGACAGGTCGGCAATGGCCACCAGGTGCACGCCCGGCGTGCGCGGAATCTGCGCCAGGTACATCGAGCCGAACTTGCCCGCGCCGATCAGGCCGATGCGGATCGGGCGTCCTTCGGCTTGGCGCCGCTGCAGTTGTGCGTAAAGGCTCATCGGTTGGCTCCCAGTGTGGACATCACGGTCACGCCGGCCGGTTCAAAAGAAACCACCTGCGCGCATGCCGATCGGCATTTCTTGCAGTCCAGCCTGCCATGATACGGGCAGCGCAGGCGGCCAAGCCCAAGTATCCGGGTCGGTGCAAGGCGGCGACGTGCCCGCTCTGCAGGCCGTTTCAGGCGCCCTGCGACGGCCGGCTGTGGCCAGCACCGGGCAAGCCCTGCGCCATTGGCGATGGCCGTCAGCGCCACAAAGCGGCGCCGCCAGCGCCGACGTGAATCGAACCCGTGCCCCAGCCGGCACCCAGGCGCCTAGGCATAGGGGTTGGCAATGCCCAGCCCGGCCAGGATGTCGATTTCGCAGGCTTCCATGTCCTGGGCGTCCTGCTCGCCGGTTTCATGGTCCCAGCCCTGGGCATGCAGCGTGCCATGCACCAGCAAATGGGCATAGTGGGCCTGCAGCGACTTGCCGTTGTCCTGCGCTTCGCGCGCCACCACCGGCGCGCACAGCACCAGGTCGGCGGTCACCAGAGGCGCCTGGGTGTAGTCAAAGGTCAGCACGTTGGTCGCATAGTCCTTGCCCCGGTAGTCGCGGTTCAGCGCCTGGCCTTCCTCGCTGCCGACGATGCGCACGGTGATTTCGGCATCGCTTTGCAGCGCATGGCGAATCCAGCGCGCCACGCTGTGGCGCGGCAAGGCAGCGCGGTGCAGGGCGGATTCCGGGAAACTTCCGAACTGCAATGACAAACTCAGCGAATCAAGAGCCATTTCGGCTCTTTGCGCTTGTCCGGACTACCGGAGTAGCTACCAGATCGATAGCGGGCTGGGCGTCGTCGCGGTCGCTCGGCGTTTTGTCATACGCATCGACGATGCGCGCCACCAGCGGATGCCGCACGACGTCGGCGCTGGTCAGCCGGGTGATGGCAATGCCCTGCACGCGCTTGAGCACGCGCTCGGCATCGACCAGCCCGCTGAGCTGCGTGCGCGGCAGATCGACCTGGCTGACATCGCCGGTGACCACCGCTTTGCTGCCAAAGCCGATGCGCGTCAAAAACATCTTCATCTGCTCGGGCGTGGTGTTTTGCGCCTCGTCCAGGATGACAAACGCATGGTTCAGCGTGCGCCCGCGCATGAAGGCCAGCGGCGCAATCTCGATCTGCTGGCGCTCGAACGCTTTTTGCACCCGCTCGTAGCCCATCAGCTCATGCAGCGCGTCATACAGCGGGCGCAGGTACGGGTCGACCTTTTGCGCCAGGTCGCCGGGCAAGAAACCCAGGCGCTCGCCGGCCTCGACCGCCGGGCGCGTCAGCACGATGCGCTGCACCGTGCTGCGTTCCAGCGCATCGACCGCGCAGGCCACCGCCAGGTAGGTCTTGCCGGTGCCCGCCGGGCCGATGCCGAAGGTGATATCGTGCGCGGCGATGTTTTCCAGGTAGGTGCCCTGGTTGACGGTGCGCGCGCGCAGGTCGGCGCGGCGCGTCGTCAGCGCAATGCCGCCCTCGGCGGTGTTCAGCGCCATGTCGCCGGCCAGCATCAACTGCACGGTTTCCGGCTCGACCGGCCGCTGGGCGATTTCATACAGCGCCTGCAGCACTTCAAGTGCCTGGCTGGCGCGCAGCTTGGCGCCGTCGATCTTGAACTGCTCGAAGCGGTGCGCGATCGTCACCTGCAGCCCGGCCTCGATGGTGCGCAGATGGCTGTCCATCGGGCCGCACAAATTGGCCATGCGGGTGTTGTTGGGCGGCGTGAAGGTGTGGCGAAGGATCAAGGCGGAGGTTCCTGAAAGGGTGCAAATCAAGGGTGGGAGGGCAATTGTCTGCCTAAATCGGGGCCGTCACCCGGCTGCTAAGATTTGCCGATGATAGGACGCCTCACCGGCCAGCTGGCCGAAAAAAATCCCCCCGAAATCCTCATCGACTGCCACGGCGTCGGCTACGAGGTGCTGGTGCCGATGAGCACCTTCTACAACCTGCCCGGGCTGGGCGACAAGGTCAGCCTGCTGACCCATTTCATCGTCCGGGAGGACGCGCAGCTGCTCTACGGCTTTGGCAGCCTGGCGGAGCGCGCCGCCTTTCGCCTGCTGATCAAGATCACCGGCATTGGCCCGCGCATGGCGCTCAGCGTGCTCAGTGGCCTGAGCGTGGCCGACCTGGCGCAGGCCGTGACATTGCAGGAAACCGGCCGCATCATCAAGGTGCCGGGCATCGGCAAGAAAACCGCCGAGCGGCTGCTGCTGGAGCTCAAAGGCAAGCTGGGCGCCGACATCGGCGCGCCGGCCAGCGTGGGCAGCGAAGCGCAGCTCGACATCTTGCAGGCCCTGGTCGCGCTGGGCTACAGCGACAAGGATGCGGCGCTGGCGCTCAAGGCGCTGCCGCAGGATGTCGGCGTGAGCGAGGGCATCAAGCTGGCGCTGAAAAGTCTGGGCAAGTAATCCGGGGCAATCGGTCGGACAACCGTTTTTGTTGGATTGGTTAAACTAACCCGACTTAGTCCAGAAGGAGGCTTGATGCAAATCGTCAACATTCACGAAGCCAAAACCCATTTGTCGCGCCTGATCGAACGGGCGTCCAAGGGCGAGTCCTTCATCATCGCCAAGGCTGGCAAGCCGATGGTGCGGGTCGTGCCGATCGAGCCTGAAGTGCCGCACGTGCCGCAGCGGCTGGGTTTCATGCGGGGCAAAGGCAAAATTCCGGAAGACTTCGACACCATGTATGCCAAGGAAATCGAAGACTTGTTCAATGGCGATGGTCCGCTGTGAGCCAGCGCTTGTTGCTCGACACCCATCTGCTGCTGTGGGCCGCCCTGTTTCCCGAGCGCCTGCCTGACAAAGCCGGCCGGCTGATGAATGAGGCGGCGAACACGCTTTATTTCAGCACCGTCAGCATTTGGGAAATCAGCATCAAGCTGAGCCGGCCACGCAAGGATCTGGCGATCGATGTTCAGGAGTGGCGGGCCGGGATGCTGGACAACGGCTACCAGGAACTCAACATCAATTCCCTGCACGCCATGGACGTTCGCAACCTTCCCGATATTCACAAAGACCCGTTCGACCGCCTGCTGCTGGCCCAGGCGATGCGCGAAGACCTGACGCTGGTCACTGCCGACGAACTGCTGGCCCGCTACCCCGGCCCGATTTTGAAAGTTTGAGCCATGAGCATCCAAACCGACGACTTTGACATGGCCGACCTGCCGCCGGCCCGGCGCATGCTGTCCGCCGCCCCGGCTTCGCCGAAAGAAGAAGCCATCGAACGCGCGCTGCGCCCCAAGCTGTTCGATGACTATGTCGGCCAGACGAAGGCGCGCGAGCAGCTGGAGATTTTTATCGGCGCGGCCAACAAGCGCGGCGAGGCGCTGGACCATGTGCTGCTGTTCGGCCCGCCGGGGCTGGGCAAGACGACGCTCTCCCACATCATTGCGCACGAACTGGGCGTGAACATGCGCTCGACCTCTGGGCCGGTGCTGGAAAAGCCCAAGGACTTGGCCGCGCTCTTGACCAACCTGGAAAAAAACGATGTGTTGTTCATCGACGAAATCCACCGTCTGAGCCCGGTGGTCGAGGAAATCCTCTATCCGGCGCTGGAGGACTACCAGATCGACATCATGATCGGCGAAGGCCCGGCGGCGCGCTCGATCAAGCTCGATTTGCAGCCGTTCACGCTGGTCGGCGCCACGACGCGCGCCGGCATGCTGACCAATCCGCTGCGCGACCGCTTCGGCATCGTCGCCCGGCTGGAGTTCTACACGCCCGAGGAACTGGCGCGCATCGTCCGGCGCAGCGCCGGCCTCTTGAACGCGCCGATGGACGAAGCGGGCGGCTTCGAGATCGCCCGGCGCTCGCGCGGCACGCCGCGCATCGCCAACCGGCTGCTGCGCCGGGTGCGCGACTATGCCGATGTCAAGGGCAGCGGCACCATCACGCTGGACATCGCCAACCGGGCGCTGGCGATGCTCGATGTCGACCCGCTCGGTTTTGATGTGATGGACCGCAAGTTTTTAGAAGCCCTGATCCACCGCTTCGACGGCGGCCCGGTCGGGCTGGACAACATTGCCGCGAGCATTGGCGAGGAGCCCGGCACCATCGAGGACATGATCGAGCCGTACCTGATCCAGCAGGGCTTCATCCAGCGCACGCCGCGCGGGCGCATCGCCACGCTGGCGGCCTACCGGCATCTGGGCGTCGCGCCGCCGCAATCGGGCGAAGGCTTGTTTGGCGGGTGAGGGCTGACGGGTTGGGTGCCAAATCGGTACGAGGTGAAGGCCTGACTTGCATAAGCAGCTATTGAATCAATAGCAAGCTGCATGCTTTTGAATTTCGGCCCAAGCGGGCGGGCCAAAGGCTTGCATTACCGCGTTGACGGCAAAAGCGGACGAGCCGGGTGCGCGAACGGCTTGAAGCGCTGCAATCTCAGGTCAGCGCGCCGCGCGCGTCCACCTTGATGAGGCGCTCGACGATGCCGGCGCGCAGCCCGCCGCTCACGCCGATCATCACATCGTGCAGATTGACTGTCGGGTCGCAGTGGCCGGGAATCAGCCAGAGCATTTTTCCCAGCGCGGGCAGGCGGGTGCTGCCTTCGGCGGACCGCAAGATGCCATGCTCGTCGCCGCCGTTGAAATAATCCAGGCCGCTTTTTGCGTCGAAAGCATGCACTTTTGGCAGGCCCGAATCGATGGCGTGGCTTTTGTGACCGGCGTCGCACACCGCATGGCTGGCCTGCAGGCTGATGACCTGGGTTTTGACAAACAGCGCCTGCTCGAACAGCGGCTGCGCCGGGTCGCGCTCGTTTTGGGCATAGTCGGCGTCCATGAACAGAAAGGAGCCAGGCTGCAGTTCGCCGTAAAGGCCGCTGGCCGCTTCCAGCGCAAAGCTGCCGGTTCCGGCGCCGGTCACCAGGCCGGGCGTCATGCCCTGGGCGGTGAGCAGCTGGCAGGTCAGGTCGACCGCCTGCAGGGCGCTGGCCGTGGCCAGGCGCCGCTCCAGTGCACTGCGCAGATGCTGGGCCTTGCCGTGGTAGGCCTGCAGACCGGCAAAACGCAGCGCCGGATGCCGGCGGATTTCCAGCGCCAGTGCGACAGCTGCTTCGCCCGGCGGGACGCCGCAGCGCCCCTGGCCGACATCGATCTCGACAAACACGTCGATCACCGTCGCCGCACTGGCCGCACCAATGCGCGCGCTGGTCCGCGCATCGGTCATTGCCTGGGCCAGCCGGGTGATGCCTTCGGCGCTGTCCACCGCAATGGCGATCTGGCCGCCATGCGGCGCGACAGCCTGGGTCAGGGCGGCCACCCGGGCCAGTTTTTCCGGGGCGATCACCTGGTTGCTGAGGTACACGTTGTGCACGCCGCCAGCCACCATGATTTCGGCCTCGGCGGTTTTTTGCACGCATACGCCGGCCGCGCCGGCCTTGATCTGCATCTTGGCCAGCAGCACGCTCTTGTGCAGCTTGGCATGCGGGCGCCAGCGGACCTGGTGCTTTTTGGCAAAGTCGGCCATCCGGCCCAGGTTGCGCTTCATGGCGTCCAGGTCGATCACCAGGGCCGGGGTGTCGATGTCCTGGACGGGTTTGCCGATCAGCTCAAGCAGGCGGGCGGACGACTGGGCCATCAGCCGCCTGCCATGACGGGGGCCGGCCCGGTCGCCGGGAACGGGCCGTCGTCCAGCGCGTCGCCGTCCAGATGCTGCGTGTCGGCCCAGCCCACCAGGGTAAAGCCCTCGGGCGTCCAGAGCAGCCGATTGATGGCCGCATTGCCCAGGCTCCAGGTGCGCGGCGCCTGGATGTGCAACCGGGCGGCGGCCCGGTACAGCACATCCATCACGCCGCCATGGCCGACCAGCGCAATCAGCTCGCCGGGGTGGCGGGCGGCCAGGCGCTCGGCAGCCTCGACGACCCGCTGGTTCAGCACGGTCAGGGATTCGCCGCCGGCTGGCGCGAATTCCGGGTCACGCCGGCGCCACCGCTGCGACTGGTCGGGCAGCCGGGCTTCGATTTCGGCAAAGGTCAGGCCCTCAAAGTCGCCAAAGCCGCGCTCACGCAGGCCGGCCTCGGGCACGACCGGCAGACCGCGGGCGCGCCCCAGGTAGTGGGCGGTTTCCCAGGCGCGCGCCAGGTCGCTGGCATACACCGCCGTGATTGGCTCGTCTTGGAGTGCCCGCGCCATCCGGGTGGCCTGCGAGCGGCCGGTGGCATTGAGCGGAATGTCCAGCCGGCCCTGGATGCGGGTGTCGACATTCCAGGTGGTCTCGCCATGGCGGATGGCAATGATGCGGGTCGGTTCAATCATAGGAAGGTAAATCGATTTACAAAAAGGTTACATCAGGTAAAGCGCCCGCCAGTGCAGCGCGTTCACACCAGCAGGGGCCGCGGGACTGGCTTTGCCAGACCGCTGGCGCAGTGGCCCCCTCGGGGGGCAGCGCAGCACACGCAGTGGCAAGCGTGGGGGCAATCTCCCATGGCAAGCGTGGAAGCTCACGGAATCTGTACGGTGACACGGCGCGGCCCGGCAGGCGGCTGCGGAAAGCCCTGCAGGGCCGCATCCATCATGGACGACAGCACCGCCAGGGTTTCGTCGCGCACGCCGTCGCTCACGGCGCGGGTTTCAAAGGCGACCTGGCTGGTCGCCAGGTCGCGCACCAGCAGGCTCAGCTCGCGCCGGTAGTAGGTGTTGGCATAAGCAATGGGAAAGGACAGGCCGAAGCCGGCCCCGCGGTTGCCGCCGGCCAGAAAAACGCCGGGCGTGGCAAAGCCAAAACCATCGTAGCCGCTGCCATAGCCCACCTGCTCGATCACCCGGGTGCTGATTTGCACCTGCACGCTGTAGCGCGCCGCTGGCGGATTGAACTCCATGCCGACCCGGGCCAGCGCCTGGCGCGCCAGGCCTTCGACCGGGTCCTGCTGGGCGCCGACGGCCTGCTGCGACGGCAGGCGTTCGAACCGGTAGGGCGTGCCGGGCGGCGGTGGCGCGGTGGTCCAGTTGTGAAACGCCGTCACATCGCTTTGCACCACCCGCAGGCGTGTGCAGCCAGTGCTGAAAAGTCCGGCAAAGGCAAGAGCGAAAATTGCGGTCACTGCGCGTTTCATAAAGCCTCCTGTGTCGTTCAGTGCTGCCAACCAACCACTTAACCGAAACCCGACAAGCCTGGCGGGCAAGGGTCAGTCAAAACCCGCCGACTGGATGCCGATCACCGGCCGCCCCCAGGGCGCCGGCGCCATGAACTCGTCGGCATCGAAAGCCTTGTCGCCCTCAGGGTCGGCGATGCCGGTGGCGCGGATGCCCTTGAAGTCATGGTGCTTGCCGTCCATCAGGTGCGAAGGCACGATGTTTTGCAGCGCGGCAAACATGTTCTCGACGCGCCCCGGGTACTGCGTCTGCCAATCGCGCAGCAGCTTGCCGACCTGCTTGCGTTGCAGGTTTTCCTGGCTGCCGCACAGGGTGCAGGGAATGATCGGGAAATTCTGCACCTCGGCCCAGCGCGCCAGGTCTTGCTCGGTCGCGTAGGCCATCGGCCGGATGACAATGTTCTTGCCGTCGTCGCTGACCAGCTTGGGCGGCATGCCTTTCAACTTGGCAGCAAAGAACATGTTCAGGAAAAACGTCTGCAGCATGTCGTCGCGGTGATGGCCGAGCGCGATTTTTGTCGCCCCCAACTCGCCCGCCACCCGGTACAAGATGCCCCGGCGCAGCCGCGAGCACAGCGAGCACAGCGTCTTGCCGGCCGGAATCACGCGCGTGACGATGCTGTAGGTGTCCTGGTTTTCAATATGGAACGGCACGCCCAGCTTGGCCAGGTAGTCGGGCAGCACCTGCGCCGGAAAGCCCGGCTGCTTCTGGTCGAGGTTGACGGCCACCAGTTCGAAGTTGACCGGCGCGCGCTTTTGCAGCCGGAGCAAAATGTCCAGCATGGCGTAGCTGTCCTTGCCGCCCGACACGCAGACCATCACCTTGTCGCCTTCCTCGATCATGTTGAAGTCGACAATCGCCCGGCCGACGTCGCGGCACAGGCGCTTTTCCAGTTTCAGGTCCGCGCGCTCGATCCGGATCGTTTCCTGCACCCGCGCCGACGATGCCAGCTGCTCGCGGATCAACACAGCATCCATGCCGGTCACCACTGCCCGGTCTCGACGCGAATGGCCACTTCGCAGTCGTCAAAAATTTCGAGCTTGGCAATTTTCACCCGCACGCCGAGCACGCCCGGCAGCTGCATCAGGCGGTGCGCGAGCTTGCCGATCAGGCTTTCCAGCAGGTTGGCATGCTCGGCGGTGCAGTCGGCAATGATGATCTGGCGCACCTTGCGGTAGTCCAGAACATGGTGGATGTCGTCGTCGCGGGGCAGCAGCGGCTGGCTGCCCAGGTTCAGCTCGGCATCGACCTGGATGGGCTGCGGCGCGTTTTTTTCGTGTTCCAAAATGCCCAGGTTGGCGTCAAAGCGCAAGCCGGTGATGGTCAAGGTCTGGTTGCTGGTCATGGTGGGGCGGGGCGGGCTCGGGGTTCGGATTCGGGAATTTGAAGTGTGGGGGGCGAAGCAAAAACTGCTTCGCGCTGTTGGTCTGTCCCGCCAGGCTCCATCAGGGAGAAATCGCGCTCGAAACGCATCAGGTGCTGGCCGCCGTCGACCAGCAGCGTGGTGCCGGTGATGGACGAGTTGTCGAGCGCAAACTTAACCGCAGCGGCCACATCGGCCGGCGTGGACGAGCGGCCCAGCGGCGACAGCTTGTGGCGCGCGGCGAACTCGTCGTCGGTCAGCAAATGGCTGGTCAATGTCAGGCCGGGGGCCACGCCCACCACCCGCACCCGGGGTGCCAGCGCCATGGCCAGCATGGTGCCGGCCGCTTCCAGCGCCGCCTTGGACAGGGTGTAGCTGAAAAAGTCCGGGTTCTGGTTCCACAGCTTCTGGTCGAGCAGGTTGACCACCGCGCAGCGGCCGGCGAGCTCTGGCGCAGCGTCTGTCAGCGCGCGCTGCGTGGCATGCGCATGCAACGCCTGGGCCAGCAAGATGGCCGCGCCGGTGTTGCTGTGCAGGTGCTTGTCCAGGGCGGCAAAGCCAAAGGTGGCCGGGCTGTCGTGCTCGAAGGTCGAGGCGCTGTTGACCACCGCATCAACCCGCCCGAAATGCCGGACCACCCGGGGCAGCAGGCTGCGCACCGCGTCTTCATCGGCCAGATCGGCATCAAAAGCGGCTGATCCGCTTGTCAGACGGTCGCAGTCAGCTACTGTTTTAATAGCGTCCTCGCGGGAGTTGCGAAAGTGCACCGCCACCCGCCAGCCGCCGGCGGCCAGGGCAAGCGCGATCTCGCGGCCCAGCCGCAGGGCAGCGCCGGTCACAAGGACGACAGGTCGGAGGGAGGCAGGTGGCATCGAGCGGGAGTGGTGGTGGAAAAAGGGCCGGGCAAAGAGGCCGGGGAGTAATCGCAGACAATTGGCACCGATGACAACTGCCTGCGTTTTCCCTATTTTAGCGAGCCCCCTGCAGGTCGCTATCGCCAAGGCCATTGACGCGGCCGGCGGCTGGCTGGGTTTTGACGACTTCATGGCGCTGGCGCTGTACCGGCCCGGCCTGGGCTACTACGCCAAAGACGCGCGCATGTTCGGCCTGATGCCGGCGGCGGGCGGCAGCGATTTTGTCACCGCGCCCGAGCTGTCGCCGCATTTTGGCCGCACGCTGGCTGTGCAGGTGGCCCAGGCGCTGGACGCGACGGGCACCGCCGAGGTCTGGGAGTTCGGCGCCGGCTCGGGCGCGCTGGCGCAGCAGGTGCTTGATGCACTCGGCCCGAAAGTGGCGCGCTACACCATCGTGGACCTGTCCAGCGCCCTGCGCGAACGCCAGCGCGAGCGGCTTGCCGGCCATGCCGGCAAGGTCGCCTGGGCCTGCGAGCTGCCGGCGCAGCTGCGCGGCGTGGTGCTGGGCAACGAGGTGCTCGACGCGATGCCGGTCAAGCTGTTGGCGCGCCTGGGCGGCGTCTGGCATGAACGCGGCGTGGTGCTGCATCAGGGTCGCTTTGCCTACGGCGACACGCCCACCGACCTGCGCCCGCCGCTGGAAGTACCCGGCGACCATGACTACCTGACCGAAATCCACCCCCAGGCTGAAGGCTTTGTGCGCACCCTGGCCGACCGGCTGGCGGCCGGGGCGATATTTTTGCTGGACTACGGCTTTCCCGAGCATGAGTACTACCACCCGCAGCGCAGCATGGGCACGGTGATGTGCCACCGCGCGCATCTGGCGGACGGCGACGCGCTGGCCGATGTCGGCGACAAGGACATCACCGCCCATGTCAACTTCACCGGTCTTGCGCTGGCCGGGCAGGACGCCGGGCTGGAGGTGCTGGGCTACACCAGCCAGGGGCGGTTTTTGCTGAACTGCGGGCTGCTCGGCGGCCTGGACAGCGGCAGCGACGCCACCAGCCTGGCTGCTCGCAGCATGGCGCAAAAGCTCGTCAACGAGCATGAAATGGGCGAGCTTTTCAAGGTGATTGCCTTTGGCGCCAGGCACCAGCCGGTTTGGTTGCCGCTGGGTTTTTCGGCGGGCGACCGCCTGCACACGCTCTAAGGCTGCTGCCCATGATCCGCTGGTTCATTGTTATTTTTCTGGTTCTGGTGTGCATCAGCTGGGCGGCGCCGCTGCTGCAAAGGCTCGGCTTCGGCAAGCTGCCGGGCGACCTGCGCTTTCGCCTGTTCGGGCGCGAATGGTTCATTCCCCTGGCCACCACCATCTTGCTCAGTTTGGCGGCCAGCCTGCTCAGCCAGCTGATCTGACTCAAAGGACACTCCCGTGACCCTGCCGCTTCAGCCTGACACCGCCAGGCCCGCGCCCTGCCTGCCCGCCGGTGCGGCGCCGGTGGCCTGCGTCGACATTGGCGGCACCAAGATCTCCGTGCAGGTGGTCGATGCGCGTGGCGCGCTCGGCCAGCGGGTCGAGCCGACGCTCAAGGAGGGCGCGCCCGATGCCCTGGCGCGCCAGGTGCTGCGCATGGTCCGCGCCAGCTGCCAGGACGCGCAGGTCAGGCTGGACGACATCGGCGCGGTCGGCGTGGCGTCGTGCGGTCCGTTTGTGCTGAACCAGGGCGCGGTCGAGCTGGCGTCGCCGAACATTTGCGGCGGCCTGGCCGGCAGCGGGCGGGGTTTGCCCAACGACTGGACCACGGCGGTGCTGGAAGGGCCGCTGCGCGAGGCCTTCGGCCCGGCGCGGGTGCGGGTCGAGAACGACGGCATTGCCGCGCTGCAGGCCGAGCGCCGCTGGGGCGCGCTGCAGGGTATCGACGACTGCGCCTACCTGACCTGGAGCACCGGCATCGGCGTGGGCCTGTGCGTGGACGGCCGGGTGCTGCGCGGCAAGAACGGCAATGCCGGCCATGCCGGGCACATGTTTGTCAGCGACAATTTTGACGCGCTGTGCGGCTGCGGCAACATCGGCGATGTCGAGGCGCTGGTGGCCGGCAACGCGCTGCCCCGCCGGTTTCCCGCCTTCCCGGATGCCGCTTCTATTTTCATAGCGGCTAATGCAGGGGACGCAAGCGCTCAAGCGGTGATTGACGACCTATGCCGGGTGCTGGGCCGGATGCTGTACAACCTGGTCGTGACGCTCGATTTGCAGCGTGTCAGCCTGGGTGGCAGCGTGTTCTGGCACCACCGCGACCTGTTGCTGCCGCGCCTGCAGTCCCAGGTCCGGGGCCGGCTGCCCGCGCTGACCGACGGCTGCTCCCTGGTGCCGGCCGGGCTGGGCGAGCAGGTCGGCGACTATGCCGCGCTGGCCTTGGTGGCTTGACGGTTTAATGGTGTGAAACGCCAGCAGGCGATTTTCGTCAGTCCGGCTCGCAGGCCGACAGCGCAGCCAGAAAGGTCTGGCGCCACCAGTGCACATCCTGGGCGCGCACCCGGGCCAGCAATTGCTGATGGCGGCGCTGCCGCTCGACCAGCGGCATTTTCAAGGCCAGCTGGATGCTTTCGGCCGTGCCGTGGGTGTCGTACGGGTTCACCAAAATCGCTTCTTTAAGCTGCTCGGCCGCGCCGGCAAAGCGCGACAAGACCAGCACGCCCGGGTCGGCCGGGTCCTGCGCGGCAATGAACTCCTTGGCCACCAGGTTCATGCCGTCGCGCAGCGGCGTGACCAGCGCCACGTCGGCCACCCGGTACAGCCCGGGCAGGCGCCGCCGGGCCACGTTGCGGTGGATGTAGCGCACCGGCATCCAGTCGAGCTCGCCGTAGTCGCCGTTGATGGCGCCGCACAGGCTTTCCAGTTCCTGGCGCAGGCCGGCGTAGGTGTCCAGCGCCTCCCGGCTCGGCGAGGCGATCTGGATCAGGGTGGCGCTGCGAATGTTTTCCGGATGGTTCTTCAGCAGGTCCCGAAATGCCTTGAGGCGCTGCGGCAGGCCCTTGGAATAGTCCAGCCGCTCGACGCCCAGCAGGATGCGCCGGCGCGAGTACTCGTCCTGCATGCGCTCGAACATGTCGCGCCCCTCCTTGGCATGCGTCAGGGCGGCAAATTCGTCGACATCGATGCCGATCGGAAAGGACTGGGCCTGCACCTTGCGGCCGAAAGCGCGGAACTGGTGCGCGTCCAGTGCCTCGGCGCCGACCTCCGTGCCGACATAGCTTGAGAAATGCGCAACATCGGCCTGGCTCTGAAAGCCCACCAGGTCATAGGCGAACAGCGAGCGGATCAGCCATTCGTGCTGCGGCACGGCGGCCAGGATGAGGGGCGGCGGCAGCGGAATATGCAGAAAAAAGCCGATGCGGTTCTTGCAGCCCAGGGCGCGCAGCTCGGCGGCCATCGGAATCAGGTGGTAGTCGTGCACCCAGACCAGGTCGTCGGGTTGGAGCAGCGGCACCAGCTTGCGCGCCAGCAGCTGGTTGACCCGCCGGTAGCCGCCGATGTAGCCGGCGTCGAAGTCGGCCAGGTCAAGCCGGTAGTGAAACACCGGCCAGAGCACGCCGTTGCTGTAGCCCAGGTAGTAGCTGTCGTGGTCCTCCCGGCACAGGTCGACGGTGGTCAGGGTCACATTGCCCACCTGCTGGGTGTGAACCTCGCCTTCGCCCGGCGCGCCGCCTTCGACCACTGCGCCGCTCCAGCCAAACCACAGCCCGCCATTGACCGACAGCGCGTCGCCCAGCGCCACCGCCAGGCCACCCGCACCCGATGACTTTCGGGGGTCCGAGATGCGGTTGGACACCACCACTAATCTGGCCATATGCTTTTTCCCAGTGAGCTCTTAGTAAAAAAATGAATTCCCATAAGCCCTCATCCCAGCCTTCGCCCAGTGGTAGAAGGAGCAAATCGGAGGCCGCAAGGGCAAAAGCATCTCCGATTTCAAGCAAGTCAGGGCCGCAGGACCGGCTTTGCCGGACTGCAGGCGCAGCAGCCCCCTCGGGGGGCAGCGACCCGCGCAGCGGCGGAGCGTGGGGGCCACATTCATACCTGGCTGTCCCACGGTGCCGACAAGCGCATGGCCGCATTGATGATGCCGACCATCGAGTAGGTTTGCGGAAAATTGCCCCACATCTCGCCGGTCACCGGGTGCGTGTCTTCCGACAGCAGGCCGACATGGTTCCGGGCGGCCAGCATGGTCTCGAAAATCGCCCGGGCCTCGGCCTTGCGGCCGATGCGCGCCAGGGCGTCGATGCGCCAGAAGGTGCAGATGTTGAACGCCGTCTCGGGCCGGCCGAAGTCGTCGGGCGCCTCGTAGCGGCGCATGTACGGGCCGTCGCACAGGTATTTTTCCAGCGTGTCCACCGTGGCCACAAAGCGCGGGTCTTTCGGCTCGATGAAGCCGACCTCGATCATGAGCAGCACGCTGGCGTCCAGGTCGCGCCCGCCGAAGCTCTCGGCAAAGGCCTGGCGTTCTTCGTTCCACGCTTCGCGCAGGATGCGTTCGCGCATGAGCTGCGCATGGCCGTGCCAGTAGACGGCGCGTTCGGGCTGCTTGAGCACGACGGCGATCTTTCCGAGCCGGTCGCAGGCCGCCCAGCACATCAGCGCCGATGAGGTGTGCACCCGGGCCCGGGTGCGCAGCTCCCACATGCCGGCATCGGGCTGGTCGTAGCAGCGGATCGCCTGCTCGCCGACGGCTTCCAGGCGCTCAAACTCGGCAATGCCGGCGCGGTGCAGCAGCCGGTGGTCGTGAAACGCCTGGGCTGCACCCAGCACCACGTTGCCATACACATCGTGCTGGAAATGCTCTTGCGCCTGGTTGCCCACGCGCACCGGCCCCATGCCCCGGTAGCCGGCCAGGTGGCCGTGCACCGCCTCGGGCAGTTCGAGTTCCAGGCCGATGCCGAACAGCGGCTGGATATGGCCGCCCTTGGCCTGCACCACCACATTGCCCAGCCAGCGCAGGTAGTCTTCCATGGTGCCGACCTCGGACAGGCTGTTCAGCGCCCGGACGACAAAAAACGCATCGCGCAGCCAGCAAAACCGGTAGTCCCAGGTGCGCCCGCTGTTGGGCGCTTCCGGGATGCTGGTGGTCATGGCGGCGACGATTGCGCCGGTGTCCTCGAACAGCGACAGCTTGAGCGTGATCGCCGCCCGGATCACCGCCTCCTGCCACTCCAGCGGCAGGTGCAGCCGCTGGCTCCACTTGCGCCAGTAGGTCAGGGTTTCCTGCTCGAACAGGCGCGCCGTGTCGGCAATGCCTTCGGCCAGCGACTCGTCCGAGCCGAGCAGAAAATTGTATTCGCGCGTCAGCAAGAATGGCCGCTTGGCCAGCAGGTGGGACAAGGGCGCATCGGTGTTCAGGCGCAGCGTCAGCGCATCGCCGACAAAGCGCAGGTGGTTGCTGCCCTGGGTGACGGTAGGCGTGCTGCGGCCCCAGTCAAAGCGCACATCGAGCAGCACCCGGATGCGCGGCGCGCCCTTGATCGGCCGCACCCGGCGCACCAGTGTCATCGGCTTGAAAAAGCGCGACCGGCTGTAGAAGCGCGGCGCGAAGTCGGTGATCTCGATGGCCTGGCCGCTGCCGTCAAACAGATGCGTGCGCAGCACGGCGGTGTTCGGGTCGTAGAACTGGTGGGCATGGGAAAAGTTTTCGATCTCGATGGCAAACGCGCTGGCCTGCTCGCTCGGGTCGAGCAGCGCATTGAACACCGGGTCGCCGTCGAAACGCGGCAGGCAGCACCAGACAATGCGCCCGCGCATGTCGACCAGCGCGCTGAAGGCGCAGTTGCCAATCACGGCCAGCGCCAGCGAGGCCGGCGCGGGCGGTCCGAAATGCGGGGCCGGCGCGGCGGCGGTCATGCCGACAGTCCGGGCGGGTGAAATATGCGCTGGTCAGCAACGCCCGCTTGCAGCCAGCCGGCCAGCCGGGCCACGCTGGGGCAGCGGTGGCGCGCCACGCTCGGGCCGTCGCCCACCTTGATGGCCTGGCCGCCCAGGCGCTGCACTTCTTCAAAGCCTGCCTCGTCGGTCACATCGTCGCCGGCAAACACCGGCCGGCGGCCGGCGAACGGGGGCTCGGTCATGAAAAAGGCAATCGCCGTGCCTTTGCTAAAGCCGGCCGGCTTCAGGTCGATGACGCATTTGCCCTGCATCAGCTCAAGGCCTTCGCTGCCCGCCAGCGCCTCGCCCATGACCTGCATGCACAGGCTCTCCAGCTCGGGCGCCTGCCGGTAGTGCAGGCTGATGGCCAGGTTCTTGCGCTCCAGCTTCAAGGCTGGATGGCGCGCCACCAGGCTCTCGGCGGCTCGCAGGACAGGGCGCAGGTCTGCCGGCGGCGCGCTGATCAGGAGGCCGTCTGCGGTGCGGCGCTGCGCGCCATGCTCACCGGCAGCCGGCAGCCGCAGGGGTGCCAGAAAAACGTCCAGGTCGCTCAGCCGGCGGCCCGACACCAGCGCCAGCGCGCCATGGAGCTGGCGGTGCAGCGCGGCCAGGATGCCGGTCAGGCCGGGGGCCACTTCAACCAGTTCGGGCTGCGGCGCCAGCGCCACCAGCGTGCCGTCAAAATCAAGAAAAAGCGCCGTGTCCGGCGTCAGGGCAGGAAGGGTTTGGGCATGGATTGGCATCGCAAAACCATAGCAGAACCCGTGCTTTGCGGCTGTAGGCCAAGGCGCAGTGTGCGGCTTTGGCCCGTACCAAGCAGCCGGCATGGCGTTTGCCGCCACTTTTGCCGCTTTTTCAATAGTCCCAATGGCTGGCTGCGGCGCGGCGGACAAAGGGCCTTTTTGCCCAACAATAAACAGCCTGCAAAAAATCAAGGTGAATCCCATGAGAGCCCTGCAACCCGGCCGGAGGCGGCGGTGAAATTGAGTGTCATCCTGCCGTGTTTCAACGGCGCGCAGACCATTGCCGTGCAGCTCGACGCGCTTACCGGCCAGCACTGGCCAGGCGGCTGGGAGGTGATCGTGGTGAACAACGGCTCGACCGACATGTCGATGGCGATTGTCCAGGCCTACCGTGGCCGCCTGCCCGGCCTGCGAATCGTCCAGGCGCATCAGCCGGGCACGTCGCGTCTGGGCGTGCCGCACTCTTACAACACCGGCATCCAGGCCGCCACGGGCGGGGCGTTTGTCTTTTGCGAAGCCGATGACGAGGTGGCCCCGGGCTGGCTGCATGCCATGGGCAGCGCCCTGGCCGGGCATGCGTTTGTCGTGGCCCGCCTGGACCACCGCAAGCTCAACGCCGCCTGGCTGCATCCGCCTTACGGCGACGGCTACCAGTCTGCCGGCCTGTACCGCATGCCGCAGCCGCCCCATTTTTTTTCGGCCAGTGCCTGCGGCTTTGGGCTGCAGCGCGCCCTGTACGAGGCGCTCGGCCCTTTGAGCACGGATTTCCCCATCGTCCACGACGGCGAATACTGCTGGCGGGCGCAGCTGGCCGGCCAGGCGATTCACTTTGCGCCCGAGGCGCTGGTGTATTACCGCGAAAAGTCAAGCCTGGTGGCGCGGTTTCGCCAGGGGCGCAGCTGGGGCTGGGACACCACCCGGCTGCATTACCACCAGGGTCAGCCACGGGCCCGGTTTGCCCTGCCCCGACAGCTGATTGCCCTGGCCCGCATGCTGCCCGCAGGCGCCCGGGCCGCGCTGCTCTGGGCGCTGCGGCGGCCCCAGGGTCGCACCCTGATCGCCGACTGGGTCTGGAATGCCGGCTGGGCCGCCGGAAAGCTCAAGCTGCTGGTGGAAAAGCCCGTCGCCGTCGTTCAGCGACATGGCTCGGCCGCAGCCAGCGCTGCTGACACCAGCAGCCTGCGCAACACGCTGTAGCCACGGCCGGGATTGCCGGCTGTTTGTCGCTGTTGTCCAGGCATCCGGCCATGCTGTCAAGGCAGGTCTTTGTAGGGCTCGGGCGTGGCCGCATCGCGCGGCCCGATCAGGCCCAGCCGGCTTTTCAGCGACTGTGGCTGCCCGGTCAGGACGGCTGCGTAGTTGGTGGTGTTGGACAGCACTTTTTTCACATAGTCGCGGGTTTCTGCAAAGGGTACGTTCTCGGCCCAGATGGCGGCGTCCAGCACCGGGCCGTTGCGCCAGGTGCGCGGCCGGCCTGGCCCGGCGTTGTAGGCGGCCGCAGCCATCGGCATCGAGCCGCCCAGGTCGTCCAGCGCCAGCTTCAGGTAGGCCGTGCCGATGGTGATGTTGGTGTCCCGGTCGTTGATCTGCTCGGGAGTGAAACTGTCCAGGCCGATTTTCTTGGCGGTCCAGCGGGCGGTGGCCGGCATCACCTGCATCAGGCCCGAGGCGCCCACGCCCGAGCGGGCGTCCATGATGAAGCGGCTTTCCTGGCGGATCAGGCCATACACATACGCCGGATCCAGGCTGATGGCCTGGCTGCGCTTGATCACCGCCTCGCGAAACGGCATCGGAAAGCGCTGGTCGAAATCCATCACGGCCGTGGTGCGCTCGCTGGTGTTGATGCAGCGGTCCCAGATCTGGCGGTCGCAGGCGAACTGGGCGGCGGCCAGCAGGTCGCGCTCGCCCATGCCGCCTTTTTGGTGCAGGTTGGTGGCGTAGTTCCATTCCCGCACGCCCTCGGCGCGCAGGCCGATGGCCATCGCATGGGCGGCCCGGGACAGTCCGGCGTTCAGCCCGGCGGCGGCCTTTTCCTCGGCGGTGAGTGCAGGCGGCCGGGGCGGCAGGCTGATCTTTTGGCCCAGCTCTTCGAGTGCCAGCTGCTCGTAAAAGCCGCGCACCGAGGCAATCGACTGCAGCAGCGCCAGCGCTTCGACGCGCTGCGGCGCCACCACCGTGCTGGGCGCCGCGCCCTGCCCGGTGACCACGGCCGTGGCAATGTCGGGCGGCGCGGTGGCCAGCAGCGCGCGCGCGCGCCAATAGGCCCAGACCGGCTCCTTGCGGGCGTCCTCGCTCATGGCATTGACCGCCTTGAGCACCAGCGGCCAGCTGGGCAGGGTGCCGGCGCGCAGCGCGGCGCGCGCCTTCCAGGCCAGCATGTCGTCGGTCAGGTCGGCGTCCCGGGTGACGCGGGCGTAGTAGGCCAGCGCGTCGCCCGCCGGCTGCGTGCCCAGGCGGCTGGCGGTCTGCTTGCCGATCAGGCCCCACAGCCAGTTGCGCTCCTCCGCAGTGAGCTGCAGCGCCCATTTGCCGTCGAGCTGGAAAGCGGCGCCTTCGGAGTCGCCGACGGCCAGCTTGACCAGCGCCAGGGTGATGATTTCCTTGCGCACCGTGCGCACCGCCAAGTGCTTGCCGGCCAGGAACTTGATGGGGCTGGCGTTCAGCTCGGTGACCATGCCGAGCGCCTCGGGCGCCACGATGGCGACGGCATTGCTGGCGGCGCGCGGCCGGTTGGCTTCCAGGGCCAGCCGGGCTTTTTGCCAGACATCGAGCGGGCTCAGGTTTTTGGCGCCGACCAGCCGCTCGGCGGCGGCATTGCAGCCGTCGTCGGCTTCGCGCTGGGCATACCAGTTCTTGCGTACCTCGTCAGACAGCCGGGCATCGAGGGCCGGGTTTTTCAGGTGCTCGACCAGCAGCGCGTAGCAGCGCACCTCGCGGTCGTCGTTCATGCGGTAGTTCGGGTATTCGGCGGCAAAGCCGGCCCAGTCGCGGCGCTGGCCAAGCAGCACCAGCCAGTCGTTGCGCAGCCGGTCTTCCTGGTAGCTGCCGGCATAGCGCGCCATGAACTCCTGCACCTCTTGCGCGCTGGCCTCGCCCAGTCTGGCCCGCAGTTCCCAGTACGCCGCCCAGGGCTCCAGCGCATGGCCGCGCGCTTGCGGCAGCAGCAGCGCCAGCCGGCCTTTGTTGGCGCTGCGAAAGGCTTTGTTCATCTCGAGGATCAGGCTGTCGCCAGCCGGGTTGGCGCCCGGCAGCAGGGCGGCGGCCGGGCTTTGCGCCAGGCCGGGAGCGGCCAGCAAGCCCGACAGCAGCGCGCTGAAAAGAATTTTGTATAGCATTGGGGGATTATGGACAAATTAAGTACCCGCAAAGCCCTGGTGCAGTCGCGCCTTGACATGCCCGACCGGCTGGCCAGGTCCGATTTGCTGCAGCGCGTCATGCGCATCTGGCTGGTCGGATCGCCGCACGAGGTGATTGGCGCCTACTGGCCTATCAAGGGCGAGTTCGACCCGCTGCCGGCGCTGTACCGCTGGCAGGAAGACGCAGTGCTCAGCCCGGAATTTCAGGAAAATATGCTTTCTGCGCAAGAGGGGCGAGCGCAGTTAGCTACTGAAAGCATAGCAGGACGGTCGCCGCGCAAAATCGGTCTGCCGGTGGTCGACAAGGTTCACAAAACGCTGACCTTTCACGCCTGGTACCCCGGCTGCCCGATGGAAGAAGACGCCTATGGCATTCCCAAGCCCAAGGACACCGAAATCATTGTGCCCACGCTGCTGTTCGTGCCCTGCGTCGGCTATGGGCCCGGCGGCTACCGGCTGGGCTATGGCGGCGGCTTTTACGACCGCACCCTGGCCACGCTGCAGCCGCGCCCGGTAACGGTCGGGCTGGGCTTTGGCCACGGCTGGCTGCCCGAGCTGCTGCCCGAGCCGCATGACGTGGCGCTTGACGTGCTGCTCAACGACCAGGGCGTGGCCTGGCCGGTGTAAAGGCCGGCTGCGCGCGGTCGCAGCGGTTCAGGCCGGGTTCATTTTTTGCTACTTAATAAATAGCAAAAACTCTATACCTGACAGGCAGTTAATGCATATTTAATGCCTGAATCTAGCTGGTGGCAGCAGGCGCCAGCTCGCCAATCGCCTCGCGGGTCAGCGCGGCCTGGGCGGTGATCCAGCGGCAAAACGCCTGCACCTCGGGCCGCGCCGCATTGCGCGGGCCGACGATCAGCCAGTAGGCCATGGGCGAGTCCATGCGCCGGTTGGGCAGGGCCTCGACCAGCGCGCCGCTGGTCAGGCTGTCGGCAATCAGCGGCATGCGCGCCAGCGCCACGCCCTGGCCGCTCACGGCGGCCTGGGCGATCTGGTGGGCATAGTTGAAATACAGCCAGCGCCTGGGCACAAAACCGCTGAGCTGCTGGGTGTCGAACCAGCGCTGCCAGGTCAGCCATTCCAAATGCTGGGTGCGGTGGGCGTCGCTGGCTTCGACAAGCGCAAACCGGGCCAGGTCCTGCGCCTGGGCCAGGCGAGGACCGCTTTGCAGCAGCCAGGGGCTGATCACCGGCGTGAGCTGCTCGCCAAACAATTTCTCGGCCTGCGGCGGCACCTGGCCGGGCCGGGCATAGCGCAGTGCCAGGTCGACATCGGTGGTGTCCAGGTCCACCGGGTTGTCGGTGGCGTCGATGCGGATGTCGATGTCCGGATGGGCCTGCTGGAAAGCCTCCAGCCGGGGAATCAGCCACATGGAGGCAAACGACGCCCAGGTGCTGATGGCCACGCTTTTACGCCCGGCGCTCTGGCGGATCAGCCGCACCGCGCCGTCGATGCGCTCGAGCGAGGGCACGACGGCGCGCAGCAGCTGGGCGCCTGCGCCGGTCAGCTCCACCGCCCGGGTGTGGCGCAAAAACAGGCTGACGCCGACATCGTCCTCCAGGCCCTGGATCTGCCGGCTGACCGCCGACTGGGTGAGCGACAACTCCTCGGACGCGGCGCGGAAATTAAGGTGCCGGGCCACCGCCTCGAAGGCGCGCAGCTGTCCGGCGGCAATCGGTCGGGAACGCAGATGGGTAGGGGATCGCGGCATGGGCAGAAAATGAAGGTGGAGGGGCTGATTGATGCGTCAAAAGCATGAATAGCGTAGCGCGTTTTCATTGGGCGGGGCATGCCGCCTGGCCGGGCAAACCGTGGTCATGGAGTCCTGGCCCGATGTCCCATCCCGCGCATCCGGCGCCCCTGGTGCGTCCGGCGCGTCCGGTGGACAAGGCGCCGCTGCATTGGCCTGGGTCAGCTGGCAGGCCAGCGCGCCGCGCCGCTTCCTGGCTGGCCTGCGCCAAGGCCGGGGCCTGACGGCCTGGCATTGCCAGCCGATGTCAGGATTTTCGGGCGCTCAGCGTCTGGATGTCCTGCATGTAGGCCCGCAGGGTGCCGACCGCCTGGCTGCGCTGGGCCGCGCTGGTGCTGTTGTGCAGGTCGGCAAACGCCTGGCAGTTGTCCTGGCCCAGCTGGTCAAGGTAGGCGCGGTAGGCCGGGTCGGGCGACACCAGGGCGCGCTCTGCCAGCCCGCGCACGGCGGCCAGGGCTTGCTCGGGGGACGCCTGGCCGCCCGCCAGGGGCTGCAGGGTCGCCAGGGCATCGCGCTGGCGGCGCTGTTTTTCGGCAAACGACAGCCGGGTGTCAAACCGCGACTGCTCCAGGCGCCGGGCCAGCAGCGCCTGCTGCGCGTTGTTCAGCGGGCCGTACAGGCGCTCGGCCCGCTCCAGCGCCTGCTGAAGGCGCTTTTCCTGGCGGGCTTCGGGGTTGCCCGCCAGCCGTTCGGCGTCTTCCTTGGCATTGTCCTTGGCGAATTTTTGCGCCAGATGCCGCAGCTGGCCAGCGTCCAGCGAGCCGGCCAGGGACGCGGCCAGTGGCTCGGCCTGGCGGGCCAGGGTGTCGAGCTTGCCGCGCACATCGGCCGCCACCGTGCAGGCCTGGGTGGGCGTGGTGTCCCTTGAAAGCTGCCCCTGCAGCTGCTGCAGCAGGCCCGCATAGGCCGGCAGCTGGGTCTGGCGGTGCCAGGCCTGGAGCTGCTGCAGCCGGGCCTTGACCTGCACGCTTTGCTCGCTGGTGAAGTCCAGATGGGCGTCAAGGTACCGGTAGGCCAGCTCGGGCGCCTGGTTGTAGGCCAGCTTCAGGACGCTGCAGCCCTGCAAAATTCCGGCACAGGCCAGCAGGCCAAGCGCACCGATAATCCGGCGCACCAGGCGGTTTGCAGGGCGCGGAAAAAATCGCTCGGCAGCGTTTTCACAACGGCCCCGGTGCAGGCGCCTTCGGGCCGTTTGCGGCCGCCCAAAATCTACAGGAAATCTCATGTCCATCCCTCTTGACGTTGTCATCATGGCCGCCGGCAAAGGCACGCGGATGAAAAGCAGTTTGCCCAAAGTGTTGCACCGATTGGGCGGACGCGCTTTGCTGGCGCATGTGCTGGACTGCGCCAGTCGGCTGGCGGCCCGCCAGGCGGTCATCATCACCGGCCATGGCGCGCTGCAGGTTGAAGCGGCCTGCGCCGGCATGGCGGGCGGCGCGGCCGGCCTGGGCGTGACGTTTGCGCGCCAGGAGCCGCAGCTGGGCACCGGCCATGCGGTGCAGCAGGCGCTGCCTTTTTTGCAGGACGACGGCATCACCCTGGTGCTGTCGGGCGACGTGCCGTTGACCCAGGCCGCCACCCTGCAGGCGCTCCTGGCGCAATGCGCCGGCCAGCGGCTGGCATTGCTCACGCTGAACATGGCCGATCCGGCGGGTTATGGCCGCATTGTGCGCGCCGGCGCGCAGCCGTCGAGCCAGGTGCGCGCCATCGTCGAGCACAAGGACGCCAGCGACGCCGAGCGCGCGATTCATGAAATCTACAGCGGCATCATGGCCGTGCCTACCCGGCTGCTGCGCCGCTGGCTGGCCCGACTGGACAACCAGAATGCCCAGGCCGAGTATTACCTGACCGACATCGTCAAGTTTGCAGTCGCCGATGGCGTGGCGGTGGTGGCGCACCAGATCACGGACGCGCCCCAGGTCGCCGGCGTGAACAGCCCGGTTCAGCTGGCCGAGCTGGAGCGGGTCTACCAGCAGCGCCTGGCGGTCGGCCTGATGGAGCAGGGCGTGCGCCTGGCCGACCCGGCGCGGATTGACCTGCGCGGCACGCTGGACTGCGGCCAGGATGTCGAGATCGATGTGAACTGCCTGTTCGAAGGCCGCGTCAGCCTGGGGGACGGCGTGCGCATTGGCGCGAACTGCGTGATCGCCAATGCGGTGATCGAAGCCGGCGCGGTGATCCACCCGTTCAGCCACATTGAGGGCGAGGCGCTGGGCGTCACGGTCGGCCAGGGCGCGCTCGTCGGCCCGTTTGCCCGGCTGCGGCCCGGCGCCCGTTTGGGCGCCGAGGTGCACATTGGCAACTTTGTCGAGGTCAAGAATTCCACCCTGGCCCGGGGCGCCAAGGCGAATCACCTGGCCTACCTGGGCGATTGCTCGGTGGGCGAGCGCGTCAACTACGGCGCCGGCAGCATCACCGCCAACTACGACGGCGCCAACAAGCACCGCACGGTGATCGAGGCCGATGCGCACATCGGCAGCAACTGCGTGCTGGTGGCGCCGCTGACGATTGGCGCGGGCGCGACGGTGGGCGGCGGCTCGACCATCACCCAAGAGGTGCCGGCCGGGGTCTTGAGCGTGGCGCGGGGCAAGCAGGTGAATATTGCGAACTGGGCGCGTCCGGCGAAGAAGCCGAAGGGTTGAGTTTGGCTGTTTGCGCTTTAATTGCTTGCGCTGATCGATATTGAATTCATGGCTGGTTAATGCTGCTTGGTCTTGCTGACCGGGGGTTGCCCGGGGGCAAGTAACTTTCTTTTGCTTCGCCAAAAGAAAGCCACCAAAGAAAAGGCGACCCGGCTGTCTGGGGCCCTGCGCTGCGCTTCGGGCAACCTGCGCTGACCCGAAAAAACGGGGGTCGGCGCAAACTCGCTGCGCTCAAACAGCGCGCCGCCCTGATCCCGTTTTTCCGGGTCAGCGCAGGCCCAGCCAGAACGGGACGGGCGGGGATGAAACAGCCTAACCGCCTAAACGCCCCGCCCGCCGTGCTCGGCAAAAATCTTGTTGCTATGATTTAAGTAGCTGCTTGTGAAGATCCGGTAAGCACAAGCAGCACTTTTGGCTTGAATTTGGCACGCTTGACACTGAAAAACGCCTTGACGTTGCGCACGTTCGCGTCGCTGGTGAACAGCCGCTGCGCCAGTGCCAGGTAGCCTGGCATGTCGGCCACATGCACCACCAGCATGAAGTCCGGCCCCGGCGACACCCGGTAGCACTGCTGCACGGCGTCGTCAAGCACTGCCCGCGCCTCGAACGCGTCCAGCCAGTCGGCGCCCTGGCGGTCCAGCGAAATCTCGACCAGCGCAGTCAGCCCGGCGCCCAGCAGCGCTGCCAGCCGGTCGGCGCTGAGCAGCGCGATTTCACGCTCGATCAGCCCGGCCTCGCGCAGCCGCTTGACGCGCCGCAGGCCGGTCGGCGGCGACACATGCACCCGCTCGGCCAGCGCCTGGTTGCTCAGGCTGGCGTCGCTTTGCAGGCATTCCAGCAGTTTGAGGTCGATCGTATCGAGTTCTATTTCTTCCATGAAAAGTATTGTTAAAGAAATTTAATTTCACGACTACTTATTTTTGAAATTTAATTTCAAAAAATTGAAAAAATTAATCACCTTTAAAAGTCTTCAGTCCGTAGCATCGGGTCATTATTTTCAAGGAGTGATTTGTATGTGCGGCATCGTTGCAGCGGTTTCCAGCCGAAACATTGTTCCCATCCTGGTGCAGGGCCTGCAGCGGCTCGAATACCGGGGCTACGACTCGTGCGGCGTGGCGGTGTATGCCGATGGCCTCAAGCGCGCGCGCAGCACGGCGCGCGTGTCCGAGCTGCAGGCGCAGGTCAGCAGCGAGCAGATCGAAGGCGGCACCGGCATTGCCCACACCCGCTGGGCCACACACGGCGCGCCGGCGCTGCACAACGCGCATCCGCATTTCAGCCACGGCACCGGCGCCGGCAGCTCGGCGCGGCCCGGCAAGGTGGCGCTGGTGCACAACGGCATCATTGAAAACCACGACGAATTGCGCGCGGCGCTGCAGGCCAAAGGCTATGCGTTCGACAGCCAGACCGACACCGAGGTCATCGTCCACCTGATGGACAGCCTGTACGACGGCGACCTGTTCGAGGCGTTGAAGGCTACCCTGGCGCAATTGCGCGGCGCCTATGCGATTGCCGCGTTCTGCAAGGACGAGCCGCACCGCGTCGTCGGCGCCCGGGCCGGCTCGCCCTTGATTCTGGGCGTCGGTGCCGAGCATGGCGAAACCTTCCTGGCCAGCGACGCGATGGCCCTGGCCGGCGTCACCGACCAGATCGTCTACCTGGAAGAAGGCGACCTGGTCGACCTGCAGCTCGGCAAGTACTGGATTTTCGAGCGCAACGGCCAGCGCGCCGAGCGCGAGGTCAAGACGGTGCATGCCCACAGCGGCGCGGCCGAACTCGGCCCCTACCGCCACTACATGCAAAAGGAAATCTTCGAGCAGCCGCGCGCCATTGCCGACACGCTCGAAGGCGTGGCCGGCATCGTGCCCGAGCTGTTTGGCGACGGCGCGTACCGCACCTTCAAGGACATCGACTCGGTCTTGATCCTGGCCTGCGGCACCAGCTACTACAGCGGCTGCACCGCCAAGTACTGGCTGGAGTCGATTGCCGGCATTCCGACCCAGGTCGAAGTCGCCAGTGAATACCGCTACCGCACCTCGGTGCCCAACCCGCGCACGCTGGTGGTCACCATCACCCAGAGCGGCGAAACCGCCGACACGCTGGCCGCGCTGCGCCACGCGCAGTCTTTAGGCATGACGCAGACGCTGACCATCTGCAACGTCGCCACCAGCGCCATGGTGCGCGAATGCAAGCTGGCCTACATCACCCGCGCCGGTGTCGAGATCGGCGTCGCCTCGACAAAAGCCTTCACCGCCCAGCTGGCGGGCCTCTTTTTGCTGACGCTGGCATTGGCGCAGTCCAAGGACCGGCTGAGCGAGGCCGACGAAGCCGCGCACCTCAAGGCCCTGCGCCACCTGCCCGCCGCGCTGCAGGCGGTGCTGGCGCTCGAGCCCCAGGTCATCAGCTGGTCCGAGGACTTTGCCAAAAAGGAAAACGCGCTGTTCCTGGGCCGCGGCATGCACTACCCGATTGCGCTCGAAGGTGCGCTCAAGCTCAAGGAAATCAGCTACATCCATGCCGAGGCCTATCCGGCCGGCGAGCTCAAGCACGGCCCGCTGGCGCTGGTCACCAATGCCATGCCCATCGTCACCGTCGCGCCGAACGACGCGCTGCTGGAAAAGCTCAAAAGCAACATGCAGGAAGTGCGCGCCCGGGGCGGCGTGCTGTATGTGCTGGCCGACGCCGACAGCCGCATCGACAGCAGCGAAGGCGTGCATGTCATCCGCATGCCCGAGCACTACGGCGCGCTCAGCCCGCTGCTGCATGTCGTGCCGCTGCAGCTGCTGGCCTACCACACGGCCTGCGCGCGGGGAACGGATGTGGACAAGCCGCGCAATTTGGCGAAGAGTGTAACGGTGGAGTGACTGTCGCGGCGCCGCTTCATTTGCGGTGGTCGCTTTGACAGCGTTAGAAAAGCGGTCGTACGATACAAGTCAGCGACACGATTTATCATGAAAAATGACTAAAAACCTGACCCAAGATGTGCCGGTGCCGGACTTTTTGGCCAATGGCGGCGAGATGGGCGCATGGATTCGCGCGCATGACTGGCGCAGCACCCCGCTGGGGCCGCTCGACGCCTGGCCGCGCACCTTGAAGAGCACGCTGGCCACGCTGCTGGGTTGTCCGCAGCCCCTGTTCATTGGCTGGGGACCGCAGCTGCTGTCGTTTTTCAACGACGCCTACCGGCCCATGCTGGGTGCGCGCATGCTGGGCGCAACCGGCCGGCCGTTTGCCGAGCTGTGGTCCGAAGCCTGGCCCGACCTGGAGCCGATCGTGCGCAAAGCGCTGGCCGGGCAGGGTTCGTCCCACGAAAAGATGCCGCTCACCCTGACCCGCAATGGCTACGCCGAGCCCACCTGGTGGTCGTTTTCCTACCTGCCCTTGCGCGACGACAGCGGCGCAGTGGTCGGGATGTACTGCATCACCACTGAAGTGACCGAACAGGTGCGGGCCGAGCAACTGGTGGCCGCAGAAAAAAAACGCCAGGCGTTCTGGACCGGACTCAACAGCGCGCTGCGCGGCGCCACCGAGCCGCAGTTCGTCATGGCTGTTGGGGCTGAAAAGCTCGGCGAGTATCTGAACGCCGGCTGCGTGGGTTTCGCCGAGGTGGACCCATCGGGCGAGTGGCTGCAAATTGACAAGAAATGCACGACCCGCCCGTCGTCCGCGGACCCGGGTAGCCGCCGTCTCGACCATTTCGGACCCCGGCTGACTGCGGCCCTGCAGACCGGCAAGGTCGTCGCGGTCAGCGACACCGCCACCGACCCCCTGACCGCCGGCCGGGCGCATGAAGCGGCCTATGCGGCCATCGGCTGCCGGGCGTTCATCAACGCGCCACTCATCAAGGACGGGCGGCTTGCCGCAATCTTGTTTGTCATCACGCCCGGACCGCGGGTCTGGACAGCGTGCGAACACGCCCTGGTTGGTGAGGTGGCCGAGCGCACCTGGGCCTGGCTGCAGCGGCTGCAGGCGGAAATCGCCTTGTGCGAGACCAGCAGCGCCCTGGACCAGCGCACGACCGAGCTGCTGCGCATTGAAACCGCGCTGCGCCAGTCGCAAAAGCTCGAAGCACTCGGCCAGCTCACCGGTGGGGTGGCGCATGACTTCAACAACCTGCTGGCGGTGATCACCTCGTCGATCGAATTGCTCAGAAATGACAAGCTGCCGGCCGAGCAGCATGGCAAGTACCTGAACCTGATCTTTGACACGGTCGGGCGCGCCGTCAAGCTGACGGGCCAGTTGCTGGCGTTTGCCCGGCAGCAGCCCCTGAGCCCGGAGGTGTTTGATGTCGATACCCATGTGCAGGGCGTGGTCGACCTGGTGCGCCCGCTGCTGGGCACACAGATGCAAATTCGGTATGCGCGCTGCAGCAACGCCGGCTGCTTTGCCGAGGCCGACATCAGCCAGTTTGAAGCCGCGCTGGTCAATCTGGTCATCAATGCCCGAGACGCCATGAATGCCACCGGCGTGCTCACCATCACCGTGCGAGAGGTCGACACCGTGCCGGCGGGGCTGGGCCATGGCTCCCGACCGGGCGGGTTTGTGGCCATTTCGGTGGCTGACACCGGCTGCGGCATTGCGCCGAACAAAATACAGGCGATCTTCGAGCCGTTCTACACCACCAAGGAGGTGGGCAAGGGCACCGGCCTGGGCCTGAGCCAGGTGTTCGGCTTTGCCAAGCAGTCGGGCGGCGAGGTCGAGGTCAAAAGCGAGTTGGGCGCCGGCTCGGTGTTCACCCTTTACCTGCCCGGCGCCGAAAGCCTGCCAGCCGCAAAAGCGCTGGCGCTGGCGCTCGGGTCGGGCAGTGTCGGCAACGGCCTGCGCCTGCTGGTTGTGGAGGACAACGAAACCCTGGCGGAAATGACCTGCGAAATATTGAACACGCTGGACTATCACACGACCTGGGCAGCCAGCGGCGCCGCTGCGCTGGAGCTGCTCGCCAGGGACAGCACGAAGTTCGACCTGGTGTTCTCCGATGTGATCATGCCCGGAGTCAATGGCGTCGAGCTGGCCGAAGCGGTGCGCGCCCGCTATCCGGCGCTTGCCATGGTGCTGGCCAGCGGCTACAGCGCGGTTGTCAATGAAGAAGGAACGCATGGGTTCGAACTGATTGCAAAACCTTACACGTCCGACACCCTGGTGCGCGCCTTTCGCAGCGCGATGGCAAGGCAAAATGCCTAGCCCGACACAAG
>JACMQR010000114.1 GCA_014376885.1 Polaromonas sp. | reverse complement strand
GCTTCGCGCACCGCGCAGGAAATGGCCAGCGAGGGCGTGGCCAGGGCCGACGGGTCCAGGTGGTGGTGCCGGCCGCCGGCGCTGCCCTTGTCGAGCGCGGGCAGCAGCTTCTGGACCCACCGGGCAATCACCTGCGTCCAGCCGATGAACAGCAGTCCGGCCAGCAGGTTGAAGGCCAGGTGAAACAGCACCACGACGCTGGCCGGCTCGCCAAGGTGCGGGCGCGCATGGCGCAGCCACAGGCCAATGAGCGGCGCTGCTGCGACAATCCCCAGGGCCTTGAAGATCAGGTTGCCCAGCGGCACCTGGCGGACCTCGATGGCCGAGCGCGCGGTGGTGATCACCGCCAGCAGGCCGCTGCCCAGGTTGGCGCCCAGCACCAGGCCGAGGGCGACGTCGCTCGGAATCACGCTGGTGCCCACCAGCGTGGCCGTCAGCAGCACCACCGCCAGGCTGGAATACGACACCACCGTCAAAAACGCTCCGACGGTGATTTCCAGCAGCAGGTCGCTGCCCAGCGACTCCAGCAGCGCTTTGACGGCCGGCGCCTGGGTCAGGATCTGGGTGGACGCGCTGACCAGCCGCAAGGCCATCAGCATCAGGCCCAGGCCGATCAGGATGCGGCCAAAGCGGCCGGCGTTGGTGTCCGGCCTGGCCAGAAACAGCACCACGCCCGCAAAGACGCACAGCGGCGACAGCCAGGACAAATCGAACGAAAACGCCACCGCCATCAGGCTGGTGCCGATGTCCGCGCCGAGCATGACCGCCAGCGCCAGCGGCAGCGCCACCAGGCCCTGCCCGACAAAGGACGACACGATCAGCGCGGTGGCGGTGCTTGACTGCACCACGGCGGTCACGCCGATGCCCGACAGGGCGGCGGTGAAGCGGTTGCTGATGCTGCGCGCCAGAATCTGGCGCAAGTTGGCGCCAAACACCCGCAAGATGCCGGTGCGCACCATGTGGGTGCCCCAGACCAGCAGCGCAATGGCGGCCAATAGATTCAAAAGATGCTGCATAGACTTGTGCGAATGACGACAGGCTGCGAGTGTGCCCCCGAAACGCGCTTCAAGCCCGGCTGCATGGGGATTAACGCCTTCGGGCAGGCCGATTGAGGACTCCGAAGCAGCCCCCGCAGGCCGGGCGAATCACCCGCCCGCCTCAAGGAACACCCTAAGTGTCCTGTCGGGCTTTACTCGCTACGATGATCCTGCGCCTTTGGCGCAGCCAGACGATTCACAACCCCAGGACATCCTATGAACTTTCACAGCTCAATCATCGCGGCGCTGGCCGTGCTTGCCGTGGCGGGCTGCGCCAGCGTGGCACCGCCCGGAAAACGTGAACTGATGATTGTGGCCAATGACGAAAAGCAGGCCTGGGACAATGACGGCAAGGTGGTGCTGAGCGCGGGTGGCCGGGACACGCTGTCGGTCATCGACATCGGCACGAACCCGCTTGCGCCGCGCATTCTCGTGAACCTGCTGCTCCCCAACACGATTGCCGGGCCGCCGGTGAACCTGGCCATCACGCCCGACGAAACCCTCGCCATCGTCGCCAATTCGCTCAATGTCGTCGAAGAAAACGGCGTTCTCAAGCAGGTGCCGGACAACCGCCTGTGGGTGATCGACCTCACCGCGTCGCCGCCCCGATTGATCGACACCGTGCTGGTGGGCAAGCAGCCGTCGGGCCTGTCCATCAACAAGGCTGGCAACCTGGCGCTGGTGGCCAACCGGGCCGACAACTCGGTCAGCGTGCTGCGCATCGCCGGCCAGAAGGTCGAGCTGATCGACACCGTGGCGATGGGCGAGTCCGTTGCCCATGTACGCTTCACGCCGGATGGCAAGCGCGCGCTGGCCGCCAAGTTTCCGGGACACAAGATTGCTTTTCTGGATGTGATCGGTGAAAAGGTCAGCTACAGCAAGCTCGACGTGCCCGCCGGCCTGTGGCCGTACAACGTCGATGTGACGCCTGACGGAAAACTTGCGTTGACGGCGGACAACGGCAATTCGGGTGCGGCCGACGGCCATGTGGACACGGTCAGCGTGATCGACATCGAAGCCAGTCCGCCCCGGGTGATTGACAAGATCGTCGTCGGCGACGCGCCGGAAGGCCTGGCGATCAGCCCCACCGGCAAGCTGGCCGCCGCCGTGCTGCTCAAGGGCAGCAATTCGGCCCGGTCTGCGCCGTTTTATAACCGCAACGCGTCGGTGGTGGCCTTGAAGATCGACGGAAAAAAAGTCACCCGCAGCAACGAAGTGGAGGTGCGCGGCCTGCCTGAAGGCGCGGTGTTCAGCCAGGACGGCCGCTTCCTGTATGTCGGCAATTTCATCGACCAGGACATCTCGATTCTGCGGGTCGACGGCGACCAGCTGGTCAACACCGGCCTGTCGCTCCAGCTGCCCGGCCATCCCGCCGCCATGCGGGGCAAAATGACGCACTGATTGAAAAAAGCCTTCTACCTGGCCCGGCGCACCCGGGCCAGTTCATCAAGAATCAGGCAGACCGCGCCGATGCTGATGGCCGCGTCGGCAATGTTGAACGCCGGGAAATGCCAGCCGGCATAGTGGAAATCGAGAAAATCCACCACATAGCCGTGCAGTGTGCGGTCCACCACGTTGCCGACCGCGCCACCCAGGATGCAGGCCATGGCAAACGAAAACAGCTTTTGGCCCGGATGCGACTTGAGCATCCAGACGATGAACACCGCCGCTGCTGCGCCAATGCCGGTGAAAAACCAGCGCTGCCAGCCTGATGCCGACGCCAGGAACGAAAACGCGGCGCCGGTGTTGTGCACCCGCACGATGTTGAAAAAGCTGGTGACGGTGGTCGCATCGCCGAGTTGGTAGTAGCCCAGGATCAGCACCTTGGTGAACTGGTCGGCAATCAGCAAGATCAGGGCCAGTCCGAGCCAGGGCAGCAGCGAGCCGGTGGCCGACATCTTTTTCGGGCTGGTCCTGCCGGCGGTTTTTGAAGGCAGGCGGCTGGCCATCAGGCAAACCTCCTGATTTCGCCCGGGCCGGACAGGTTGGTGGCGCAGCGGCCGCAGATCGTCGGCTGCGCCGGGTCCATGCCGACATCGCTGCGGTAATGCCAGCAGCGTTCACATTTCTTATCAATACTGGCTGTCGCGCTTGCCTGCAGGTCGTCACCAGCTACCAATTCAATAGCAGAGGTAATGAACACGAACTTCAGGTCAGCGCCCAGGCTGGCCAGCAGCGCCTGGTCGGCCGGGTTGACCTGCAGCACCACATTGGCCTGCAGCGACGAGCCCACCTGGCCGGTGGCGCGCAGGGCCTCGATGTCCTTGTTGACCGCATCGCGCAGTTCGCGAATGCGCGACCATTTGGCCAGCAGCGCTTCGTCGGGGGTGCCGAGGTCGGCATAGGTTTCGATGAAGATCGAGTCGGACGCGCCAAAAATCTTCCACGCTTCCTCGGCGGTGAAACTCAAAAACGGCGCCATCCAGCGCAGCATGGCATGGGTGATGGCATGCAGCGCGGTTTGCGCGCTGCGCCGGGCCAGCGACTTCGGACCGGTGGTGTACAGCCGGTCCTTCAGGATGTCGAGGTAGAACGAGCCCAGGTCTTCGCTGCAGTAGATCTGCAGCTTGGACACCACCGGGTGAAATTCATACACCTCGTAATGCGCCAGGATGTCGGCCTGCAGCTGCGTGGCTCTCGCCAAAGCATAGCGGTCGATCTCCAGCATGTCAGCCAACGGCACCGCATCAAGGGCCGGGTCGAAGTCGCTGACATTGGCCAGCAAAAAGCGCAGCGTGTTGCGGATGCGGCGGTAGGCGTCGACCACCCGCGCCAGGATCTTGTCGTCGATCGCCAGGTCGCCCGAGTAATCGGTCGAGGCGCACCACAGGCGGATGATCTCGGCGCCGAGCTTGTCGCTGACGGTTTGCGGCGCCACCACGTTGCCTTCGCTCTTGCTCATCTTGCGGCCCCGGCCGTCGACCGTGAAGCCATGCGTCAGCAGGCCCTTGTAGGGCGCCTGGTCGTACATGGCGCAGGCCGTGAGCAGCGACGAATGGAACCAGCCGCGGTGCTGGTCGTGGCCTTCAAGGTACAAATCGGCCGGCCAGGCGGACTGCCCGGCATGGCTGCGCCGCAGCACATGGTCGTGCGTCGTGCCCGAGTCAAACCAGACATCGAGGATGTCGGTGCTCTTGAGGTAGTCGGGCGCGTCCAGCCCGATGATCGACTCGGCGCTGGCCAGGCTCCAGGCCTCGACGCCGCCGGCCTCGACCATGCTTGCTGCCTGGTCCATGATCTCCAGGGTGCGCGGATGCAGCTCGCCGGTGGCGGTGTGGATGAAAAACGGCAGCGGTACGCCCCAGTTGCGCTGGCGGCTGATGCACCAGTCGGGCCGGCCGGCAATCATGCTTTGCAATCGCAGCTTGCCGTTTTCCGGATAAAAGCGGGTTTCCTCAATCGCCGCCAGGGCCAGCTGGCGCAGCGTTTTTTCGGCCTTGTCGGTGGCGAACACGCCCTGCGTGCCGGCGCTTTCCGCGTCCATGCGGATGAACCACTGGGCGGCAGCGCGGTAGATCACCGGCGTCTTGTGGCGCCAGCAGTGCGGGTAGCTGTGCGTGATGGTCTCGGTGGCAAACAGGCGGTTGTGCTCGGCCAGCTTCTCGATCACCAGCGGCGCGGCCTTCCAGATGTTCAGCCCGCCAAACAAGGGCAGTTCAGGCGCATAGCGGCCATTGCCCTGCACCGGATTCAGGATGTCGTCGGCGGCAATGCCGTGGGCCAGGCAGGAGTTGAAGTCTTCCACGCCGTAGGCCGGCGACGAATGCACGATGCCGGTGCCGTCGTCGGCGGTGGCATAGTCGGCCAGAAACACCGGGCTCAAGCGCCGGTAGCCTTCGTCCACATCGTAAAACGGGTGCATGAAATTGAGCAGCGCCAGGCGCTTGCCCGGCGTGGTGGCCAGCACGGTGCCGGTCAGCTGGTAGCGCGCCAGGCATTTTTCGACCAGCACGGATGCCAGCAGCAGCACGCCGCGCTCGGTGTCGACCAGCGCATAGTCCAGCTCCGGGTTCAGGTTGAGCGCCTGGTTGGCCGGGATGGTCCAGGCCGTCGTCGTCCAGATCACCGCAAAAGCGTCCTTGCCCAGCCCTGGCAGGCCAAAGGCGGCAGCCAGCTTGTCCGGCTCGGCGCATTTGAAGCCGACATCAAGCGTTTGCGACTTCTTGTCGGCATATTCGATCTCGAACTCGGCCAGCGACGAGCCGCAGTCAAAGCACCAGTACACCGGCTTGAGGCCCCGGTACACGAAACCGCGCTCGATGATGCGTTTGAGGGCGCGGATCTCATTGGCTTCATTGCCAAAATCCATCGTGCGGTACGGGTTGTCCCACTCGCCCAGCACGCCCAGGCGCTTGAAGTCGGCCATCTGGCCGGCGATCTGCTCGGTGGCAAAGGCGCGGCTCTTGGCCTGCACCTCGGCCTTGGACAGGCTGCGGCCATGGAGTTTTTCAATCGCGTTTTCAATCGGCAGGCCGTGGCAGTCCCAGCCCGGCACATACACCGCGTCCAGCCCCTTCAACTGGCGCGCCTTGACGATCATGTCCTTCAAGATCTTGTTGACCGCGTGGCCGATGTGGATCTGGCCGTTGGCATACGGCGGGCCGTCGTGCAGCACGAACCTTTCGGCGCCGCAGCGCGCGGCGCGCAGCTTTTTGTAGATGCCTTGGTCTTCCCACTCGCGGGTCCAGCCGGCTTCGCGCCGGGGCAGGTCGCCGCGCATCGGGAAGGGCGTGTCAGGCAGGTTCAGGGTGCTTCGGTAGTCGGTTTTTTGATCAAGCATGGGGTGTTTTGGCAAAGTGCCGAAAGAGGTGACCGTCCGGACACGGGCAAAAAGCTGGCCGCAGCACGCAAGCATTGCGATAGCGGCACGGGCAAGGCTGGCTACAACCGGTCGCGCGCGACCTGGCGGGGGATCTCCAGGGGCAGGGAGGCAAAAAAAGACCGCGCATCGTGGCAGTCCCGCGTGATGCCCGCGGTCAAGTCTTCAAGGCCGTCATACTTCAGCTCGTCGTGCAGTTTGTGGAGCATTTCCACCCTGATGATCTTACCGTATGCACCTTCCATGCCCAGGCCGGCTGGCCAGTCCAGGCAATGCGTTTCCAGCAGCACGCGGCCGCGGTTGATGTCGTCCGGATCAATCGACGGGCGCACGCCCAGGCTGGCCACGCCGGCCACCGAAGGCCCGGCCAGGCCATGCACCCGCACCGCGAAAATCCCGCTGGCCGCCGGCTTGCCGTGCGCAAAGCGCAGGTTCAATGTGCGAAAACCGAGCTCCCGGCCCAGCTTGCGGCCATGAACCACATGGCCCGACATGCTGTACGGCCGGCCCAGCAGGCTGGCCGCGCGCGCCATGTCGCCCTGCGCCAGGGCGGCGCGCACCGCCGAACTTGACACGCGGGTGTTGCTCACCTCGTAGCTGTTCATGCGCGCCACGTCAAAACCGAGCTGCTCGCCGCTGGCGTCGAGCAGGGCATAGTCGCCGGCGCGCCGTGCGCCAAAGCGAAAGTCGTCGCCGACCAGCACATAGCGCGCGCCCAGGCCGCCCAGCAGCACCTCGCGGATGAAGGCGTCAGGCGACATCGCGGCCAGGCGGGCATTGAACGGCAGGACCACGCACTGGTCGATGCCGCAGCCGGCCAGCTCGCCGAGCTTGTCGCGCAGGGTGGCGATGCGCGCCGGCGCCAGTTCAGGCTTGTGCGCCAGGGCGGCAAAGTAGTCGCGCGGATGCGGCTCGAAGGTCACGGCGCAGCTGGGAATGCCCCGGTGCCGGGCTTCGTTTTTGAGCAATGCCAGCATGGCTTGGTGGCCCCGGTGCACCCCGTCGAAGTTGCCAATGGTCAGGGCGCATTCCGGTGCCAGCTGGAGGTGCTGGTAACCACGAAAAATTTTCATCGCCTGATTATCGGGTGTGTGCCGGCCAGGCCCGGCCGGCGCAGCCCAAAGGGCTAAGTCCGCAAGGCATGCCGTTTTCGCGCTGGTTTCATGATTTCACTGTATATTGATCCGATAACTGCTTGGCGGCGTGTTGCCGTGGTCATGGAGGTTCGTTTTGAAGGTCTTGAAACTCTCAGCGCAGGGCCTGCCGCAGGCCTGGATCAGCCTGGAACTGGCCGTGCTGCACTACGCGGCCGACGAGGTGCGCTGGGAAATGGGCGCGCGCATTGCCACGTTTCATGGCGGCCACAACGCGCTGACCGGCGCGCAGTCAATTATTCATGTCAACAGCATCATCGGCACCAAGGGTGTGCCGAGCATCAACCCGTTCGACCTCGTGCCGGGGCTGACGAACAGCAAGCTGTTCATTCGCGACCGCAATGTGTGCGCCTACTGCGCCGGCCATGTCGGCGAGGACGACCTGACGCGCGAGCACATCATTCCGCTGGCCCAGCGCGGCGTGGACAGCTGGATGAACGTCGTCACCGCCTGCCGCGCCTGCAACCACCGCAAAAGCAACCGCACGCCCGAGCAGGCCCACATGCCGCTGCTCTACACGCCCTATGTGCCCAGCCTGTGGGAAGATTTCATCTTGCGCAACCGCCGCATCCTGGCCGACCAGATGGAGTTTTTGATCGCGCATGTGCCCAAGTCGTCGCGCCTGCTCAGTTGAACAATGCGCGCCGCCATGCAAAAAGGACCCGCGAAGGCCCTTTTTGCATGGCAGCAGGCAGGTGCTCAGGCAAACACGCCCGCCGTGTCCTGCATGCGGCTCGATACCTCGCCCAGGTGGTGCAGCGTGTCGCCAAAGCTGATCTCGAGCTGCGTCAGCTTCTTGAAGTAGTGGCTGACGATGTATTCGTCGGTCACGCCGATGCCGCCATGCAGCTGCACCGCCTGCTGGCCGACAAAGCGCATCGACACGCCGAGCTGGTACTTGGCCCGGGCCAGCGCCGAGCGGCGCTCCTCGGCCGGCGCATTGAGCTTGAGCGAGGCGTAGTAGCTCATCGAGCGGGCGAGTTCGAGCTGCATCTTCATGTCGGCCAGCCGGTGGCGCAGCGCCTGAAAGCTGCTGATCACCACACCGAACTGCTTGCGCGTGTTCATGTACCCGGCCGTGACGGCCAGCGACCGGTCCATCACGCCGACCGCTTCGGCGCAGGCGCAGGCGATGCCGATGTCCACGCCATGCGCCAGCGCCGTCAGGCCGTCGAGCGTGATCAGCTCCGCCGCCGCGTTGTCCAGCATGACTTCGGCCGCGCGCGCGCCGTCCTGGGTGACATAGCCGCGGGTCACCACGCCGGCAGCCGCGCGCTCCACCAGAAACAAGGCCATGCGTCCGTCGGCCAGGGCCGGCACGATGAACGCGTCGGCCTGGTCACCGGCCGGTACTATGCTTTTGGTAGCAGTCAATGTCCATGCACCTTGCACATGAACCGCTTTTGCCTCGCATTTTTCGATGTGAAAGCGTGCCGAGCGTTCCTGGTGGGCCAGCACGACCAGGCTTTCGCCGGAGGCGATTTTTGGCAGCCAGGCGGCGCGCACGGCCGGCGGCGCGTAGCCCGACAGCAGGCCGCTGGCAATCAGGGTCTGGGCAAACGGCTCGAGCACGATGCCGCGCCCTAGCTCTTCCATGATCACCATGCCTTCGACCGGCCCCAGGCCCAGCCCGCCCTCGTCCTCGGCAATGTACAGCCCGGTCAGGCCCAGCCCGGCCAGCTCGCCATAGGCGTCGCGGGAAAATCCGCCAGCCCGGGTGATGGCGCGGCGGCGCTCGAAGTCGTAGCCCTTGTCGACCCATTTGCGGGTCGCGTCGCGCAGCGATTCCTGGTCGTCGGTGAAATCGAAATCCATGATTGATCCGTTCTTTGATTCTGGTTCAGTTACCCGAGCACGACCTGGGACACGATGTTGCGCTGCACCTCGTTCGAGCCGCCGTAGATGGTGGTCTTGCGCAGGTTGAAATAGGTTCCGGCCAGGGGCGCGTTGGCCACCACGCCGCCCGGAAAGTCGCCCTGCCAGCCCGCTTCCATGGCTTCTTCGATGAAGGGCAGGCTGTACGGACCGGCCGCCTGCATCATCAGCTCGCCATAGCGCTGCTGGATTTCACTCCCCCGGATCTTGAGCAGGCCGGCAATGTCGAGCGAATTCTTGCCGGTCTTTTCGGCCGACAGGACGCGCAGTACGAGCATTTCCAGCGCCACCACATCGACCTCGAGCCGGGCGATTTCATCGCGAAAGCGCAGGTCGTCGTACACCCCTTCGGCCTTGGCGATGCGCTTTAAGCGCTCCAGCTCGCGCTTGGAGCGGTTCACATCGGCGATGTTGGTGCGCTCGTGGCTGAGCAGGTGCTTGGCATAGGTCCAGCCTTTGTTTTCCTCGCCGATCAGGTTGTCCGCCGGCACCTCGACATTGTCGAACCAGACCTCGTTGACTTCCACCTCGCCATCGAGCAGCTTGATGGGCCGCACCGTGACGCCGGGCGATGTCATGTCGATCAGCAAAAACGAAATGCCGGTTTGCGGCTTGCCTTCGCTGCTGGTGCGCACCAGGCAGAAAATCCATTCGCCATACTGGCCCAGCGTGGTCCAGGTTTTCTGGCCATTGACGATGAATTTGTCGCCCTGCCGCTCGGCCTTGCACTTGAGCGAAGCCAGGTCCGAGCCGGCGCCCGGTTCGCTGTAGCCCTGGCTCCACCAGACTTCGCCGCTGGCGATGCCGGGCAAAAAGCGCTGCTGCTGCTCCGGGGTGCCAAAGGCCATGATCACCGGCGCCACCATCACCGGGCCGAACGGCACGACGCGCGGCGCGCCGGCGAGCGCGCACTCTTCTTCAAACAGGTGCTTTTGCACCGCATTCCAGCCGGGGCCGCCGAACTCCGTGGGCCAGCCGTGGCCCAGCCAGCCTTTGGCGCCGAGAATCTTCGCCCAGCGCTGCATGTCGTCTTTTGACAAGCGCAGGGCGTGGTGAACCTTGTGCGAAATGTCCGCCGGCAAGTTGTCGTGAACCCAGGCGCGAATCTCTTCGCGAAATGTTTGTTCGTCAGGGGTGAATGCTAAATCCATGGTGTGGTCTCCAGTTGCCTATTTTTAGCACGCCTGCCAGGCGCCAGCTGTCAAGCTTGAGACAATCCGAGCTCTTTGTAAAGCTGGGCCACCTGACTCTCCAGGGTGTCGATGCGCTGCTGCAGGCGCTCGGCCTGGCCGAGCGACACCGGCTCTGCCTGGCGGTCGCCGGTCGCGTCGCTGGCGCCGGCCAGCTGGTGCGGCAACAAGGCCAGCTCGCCGCACAGCAGGTGCGCCCAGCGCTGCTCGCGCATGCCGGGGGCCCTGGCCAGTTGCACGACCATCGGCGCGCCGCTGTCGTCGCCGCGCGCCTTGAGCGCGGCCAGCGCGTCCTCGACGCTGGCGATGTCTGCGAACTTGTACCAGCGCTCGCTGCTCAGCCGCAGCTCGCCCGGCGTTTGCGCACCGCGCAGCATCAGCAGGCCGAGCAGCACGGCCTGCGGCTCGTTCACGCCAAGGCCGCGCTGAAAATTATGCTCAAAGCGCGTCACGCGGCTCGAACTGGCCTCGAACACCAGGCTTTGCTTTTTCAACGTGTCCAGGGCCGCCTGCGCCTGGGGCTCGGTGATGTCCATCACCGGGTCGCGGCTGGTTTTCTGGTTGCAGCCGAGCACCAGGGTGTTGAGCGACAGCGGGTAGCTGTCGGGAACGGTGCGGGCTTTTTCCATCAGGGTGGCCAGGACGCGGGCTTCGTGGGGGGTCAAAATTCTCATGGGGATAATCTTAGAACAATGAAAAACATCGTGATCCTGATTTCAGGCAGCGGCTCGAACATGGCGGCCATTGCCCGCGCCGCGCAGCAAGAACACTGGCAAGGCCGGCTCGGCGTGCGGATTGCCGCGGTGGTCAGCAATCGGCCCGACGCCCCGGGGCTGGCGCTGGCCCGCAGCCTGGGCATTGCCACGCACACCGTGCCGCACCGCGACTTCGTCTCGCGCGATGCATTCGAGGCGGCGCTGCTGGCCTGTCTGGAACCCCATGCGCCGCAGCTGCTGGTGCTGGCCGGCTTCATGCGCATCCTGACGCCTGGCTTTGTGCAGCATTACGCGGGCCGACTGGTCAACATCCATCCGTCGCTGCTGCCGGCCTTTGCCGGACTGAACACCCACCAGCGCGCCATCGACATGGGCTGCATGGTGGCGGGCACCACGGTGCACCAGGTGACGGGCGAGCTGGACCACGGCCGTATCCTGGCGCAGGCGGCGGTGCCGGTGCTGCCCGGGGACACCGCCGACACGCTGGCCGCCCGCATCCTGACCCAGGAGCACCTGATCTATCCGCAGGCGGTGCGGTCCTTTTTTGCCCACCGCGTCGACGCCGGCACGGCTGGCCAGCAGACGGTCCGGGCTGGCCACGCATGAGCCTAAAAACTGTGGGGTCATGGAGCTGGTTTGAATCCGGCCACCATGGCGCGGCGTATTCACTGCAGCCAGCCTTCAATCCATCTTGATTCGGGCCGGTGTGAGACTTCAAAAAACCTCAATTCAAAGGATTTACATGCACACGAAACACAAACTGGCCTCCATCGGCCTGGCGCTGGCCCTGTCGCTCTCGGCAGCCGCCTCGTTCGCGCAGGTCATGGTGGGCGGCGCGTCCATGCTGCCCTCGAAGGACATCATCGACAACGCGGTCAATTCCAAGGACCACACCACCCTGGTGGCCGCCGACAAGGCCGCCGGGCTGGTTGAAACCCTCAAGGGCCCCGGCCCGTTCACCGTGTTCGCGCCCACCAATGCCGCATTCGCCGCCCTGCCGGCCGGCACGGTCGACACGCTGCTCAAGCCGGAAAACAAGGCGATGCTCTCGGGCATCCTGACCTACCACGTCGTGTCCGGCAAGATGGACGCGGCCGCGATCACCAAGGCCATCAGTGCCGGCGGTGGCAAGGCCGTCATGAAAACGGTGGCCGGCGGCAGCCTGACAGCCACCGCAGCAGGCGGCAAAGTCATGGTGACGGATGAAAAAGGCGGCTCGGCCACGGTGACGATTGCCGATGTGATCCAGTCCAACGGCGTGATCCATGTCGTTGACAAGGTGCTGCTGCCCAAGTAAGCCAGCGCGCTGCCCGGCCTTGCTGCCGGCGTCTTGACTGAAAGCCTGGGTGCGGTCCTGCTGCACACCAGGCTTTTTCACGTCAGCTGGGCCTGTGCGCTGCGCCACCTGCTTTTCGCAGGGCCAGCTGCAGAATTAGTGGCCGAAATGAGTGCCCGGGCGTCCCTGCGCCAGGGTGGTCCGGGTTTTCATCAGGCACACTCCAAGAAGGCCGCGCCAGGGCCGACTCGACATTGACCTGGCGCTTTTTTTTATCCGCAGCCATTTTCGGCAACCGCCATGCGGCGCACTGGCCAGGCCGGATGTGCAAAATGCCGGCGCACTGGATGCAACCCGCAAACCTGGAGACTATTTTTGATGGCACCTCCCCTTTCCAGCACCTCGATTGCCGGCAGCCTGCCCAAGCCCGGCCGGCTGTCGGAAACCAACAAGCTCTGGCCACAGTGGAAGGCCGAAGGCGCCGAGCTGGCACAGGCCAAGGCCGATGCGACGCTGCTCTGGATCAAGGCGCAAGAAGATGCCGGTCTCGATGTGATGGGCGACGGCGAGCAGTCGCGCCAGCATTTCGTGCATGGCTTTTTGGAGCAGGTCGAGGGCATCGACTTCGGGCACAAGGTCAAGATGGGCATCCGGGACAATCGCTACGACGCCATGGTGCCGCAGGTGGTCAGCGCGCTCCGGCTGCGCGGCCGGGTGCATGCCGCCGAAGCGCAGCCGCCGCGCGCCCACACGACGCGCAAAATCAAGTTCGACGAGCCCGCCTTCAATGTCTACATGAAGGACGCCGCCCAGTGGGGCGTGCAGACGCTTGAGCGGGCCGCGCAGGGGCTAACCTGCACCACCGCCGTGCACATCTGCTACGGCTATGGCATCCAGGCCAACAACGACTGGAAGTCCCCGCTTGGCCAGGAGTGGCGCCAGTATGAAGCGGTGTTTCCGGCGCTGGCCAAAAGCGCCATCCAGCAAGTCAGCCTGGAGTGCTACCAGTCCCATGTGTCGCCGCATCTGACGGCGCTGCTGGAGGGCAAGGATGTGATGGTCGGCGTGATCGACGTGGCCAGCAGCGAGATTGAAACGCCCGAGCAGGTGGCTGACACGATTGGCCAGGCGCTGCAGTACGTGCCGAAAAACCGCCTGCTGGCGTGTACCAACTGCGGCCTGGCGCCGATGGACCGGGACGTGGCGGTGAAAAAGCTCCAGGCGCTGGTGCAGGGCGCCGCCCTGGCGCGTCAGCGCTACGGCGCGACGGTGCCCGAGGCTGCGCCATGAACGAAACCAATTTTGCGCCTGCCGCCGAGGTGGGGCTGTGCCCGGACCGGCTGCAGCGGCTGGTCAAGGTGCTGCACGCCGAAGTCGCCAGCGGCCGCCTGCCCGGCGCCGTCGCCCTGGTGGCACGGCGCGGCAAGGTGGCGCTGTTTGAAAGCCTGGGCATGCAGAACCCGGACGCCGGCATACCGATGGCCCGGGAGTCGATCTTTCGCATCTACTCCATGACCAAGCCGGTGGTGTCGGTGGCGGCGATGATGCTGATGGAGCAGGGCCGGCTGCTGCTGGCCGATCCGGTGGCGCGCTACCTGCCGGAATATGCCCACCAGAAAGTCGCCAGCGAGCGCAACGGCCAGCTCACGCTGCATCCTGTCGAGCGGGATGCCACGGTGCATGACCTGCTGCGCCACACCGCCGGCCTGAGCTATGAATTCCTGGGCTCGGCCGAGGTGCAGCGCCAGTACACGGCGCTGCAGATGGGCTCGCGCGAGCGCAGCAATGCCGAGTTCTCCCGGGTGCTGGCGGCCATTCCCCTGATGCACCAGCCGGGCAGCATCTGGGAATACAGCCGGGCCACCGATGTGCTCGGGCGGCTGGTCGAGGCGGTGAGCGGCCAGACGCTGGACGACCACCTGCAGCG
>JACMQR010000113.1 GCA_014376885.1 Polaromonas sp. | reverse complement strand
TGCGATGAAAGCCCAGCCAGCGCTGGGCCCGGTCGAACATGGCGTTGAACAGCATGTTCCAGCTCATGGCAAGCAGCGAAATCATCACGGTCAGCAGGCCGATTTGCGCCAGCGGGTACCCCAGCAGCCAGGCGCCCAGGGGCGCGCACAGGGCAATGGCGACCACCTCGAATACCAGCGCATGGAAAAACCGTTCTTTGATCGACTTGTGGGGCTGCATGAGGCGGGCTCTGCCCGGGAAGTAACAGTGAATAAGTGGGTATTTTCGCTCACCGGGGGGCTAGGCCGCCGGCATTGGCCGCCTTTGCCGGCAAATCAATCCGGATAAGTAATGAAAACCACTCTTTGTGTTTGTCAGTAAACACTTGTTAGCTATTGAATAAATAGCAACTAAAAAGGCGGAAAAAAGCCTGCGGACCCCCGGCGTGCAGGCTTTTTTGGCAAACCGCCCGGCTCCTAGAAGCGGTAGCGCAAGCCGACGGTTGTCGCGTCCACCCGGTCGCGGCCAGCGCCTGCGAACTTCAACTTGTGCTCGTCATACTGGAGGACGGCGGACAACTGGGGCGTGAACGAGTATTCCGCGCCCACGCCATAGGACACGCCAAAGCCTGTTTCCCGGCCGGATGCAACGCCCGAACCCGCACGGGCGCTGACATCGGTCCGGCCGTAGGTGCTGCCCAGCTTGCCAAACAACGCGAACGATGGCGTGATCGGCGCCCGGCCCACCAGGCTCAGGTTGACGCCCTCGGCCTTGGTGCTGCCGCCCGCCCGGTCGATCTTGCCGAAATTGGTATAGCCCAGCTCCAGCCCGAAATTGGGATTGAAAAACGTGCCGGTGTAGACGTTGTAGACCGTGTCCTTGTCAGCCGAGGCAAACGGGCCGAACCCATTGCCCAGCGAATAGTTGGACGAGCCGACGTTCAGACCCACATAGCCCGCGCCCGGGGAATACAGGGCGTAGTTGGCCTGAGCCTGCGCGCTGGCAGCAGCCGTCAGTGCAGCCACTGCAAAAATGGTGGCTGAAAAAGTGCGCTTGAATACTTTCATGGGGCTCCTTGGAGGGATAAAAAAAGTGGATGACCATGCGCCGGACACTGGCAAGCGCTGGTGCCGGCAACTGCAAAGAATGATTCTAAGAACGGCCCCAAGCCCGGATGTCGGGCCAAAAATTTATTTTGTGTAGGACAAAAGACCGCTTTTTGGCGGTTTTGCCCCCAGTTCCGGCCAGGCAAACCCCGCCCGCCCGAAGCGGTGCATCGCTTCCCGGCCGGCCGGTCCGGCACCGCCAAGGCTGCTGCTAAAGTCAGGCGCATGCAGTCCATCACCCACCACCCTGGCCGCACCGCGCTGGTCCTGGATTCGCCCCACAGCGGCACGGTTTACCCGCCGGATTTTCTCTACACCTGTGACCTGGCCACCTTGCGCCGGGCCGAAGACACGCATGTCGACAAGCTGTACGACTTTGCGCCCGCGCTGGGCGCGCACTGGATCGAGGCGCACTTTCCGCGCAGCTACCTGGACGCCAACCGCAACACCCGCGAGCTCGATGTGGCCCTGCTCGACCAGCCCTGGCCTGATCCGGTCGAGACGGAACCGGCGCTGCTCGCCAAGGTGCGGCTTGGCAAGGGCCTGATCTGGCGCATCACCGACGACGGCATGGCGATCTACGAGCGGCGCCTGTCGGTGAGCGAGGTGAGGGCGCGAATCCGGCATTGCTGGCAGCCCTACCATGCGGCGGTGGCGCAGGCGATCGACGCCGCCCATGCCGGCCATGGCTACAGCGTGCATGTCAACTGCCACTCGATGCCGGCGGTCGCGTCGAGCCATGCGACCGAATTTCCGGGCGAAAAGCATGCCGATTTCGTTGTCGGCGACCGGGACGGCACCACCGCCAGCCCGGGTCTGTCGCGGCTGGTCTGCGACCACCTGACGGCGCTCGGCTACAGCGTTGCCCACAACCATCCCTACAAGGGCGTGGAACTGGTCCGGCGTTACAGTGACCCGGCCGGCAACCGCCACAGCCTTCAGCTCGAAATCAACCGAAAGCTCTACATGAACGAGGAATCGCTGGCGCTGACCGCTGGTTTTGACCGGCTAAAGGCTGATTTGCGTTCGCTGGTCGAGCTCCTGCTGGCCACCGATCCGCGGCGGCTTTGAGGTGGCGCTGGCTGCCTGGCGGAAAACTGCCCGATGATCACCTTTTTCAACGACCGCCACCGGGCGCATGCGCCGCAGTTCGAGTTTTTCCGGGGCGAGCGCGTCGCCTGTTTTGAAACCCCGGCGCGCGCCGACCACGTCAGGGCGCGCCTGATCGAGCGCGGCCATGTGCTGAGCCCGGCCGAGACTGACAGCCGGGTTGCTCTCGCCCAGGTGCACAGCGCGCGGTACCTTGAGTTTTTCGAGCATGCTTGGCGCGACTGGCTGGCGCTGTCGCCCGGCAACGCGTCGCTGCAGCCATTTCCCTCGGTCTGGCCGGTGCGCAGTTTGCGCAGCGACATCGAGCCAGCCGATTTCATTGCCCGGCTGGGTTTGTATTCGATGGACAACGGCACACCGCTGTCCGCCGGCGCCTGGCAGGCGGCCAAAGCCGGCGCCGATGCGGCGGCCAGCGCCGCCACATTTGTGGCCGCCGGCACCCACGGCAGGCGCGCTGCATTCAGCTGCAGCCGCCCGCCCGGACACCATGCCGGCGCCGACTTCATGGGCGGCTACTGCTTTTTGAACAATGCGGCGGTGGCGGCCCAGACGCTTCGCAATGCCGGGGCGGCGCGCGTGGCCATCCTCGATGTGGACTACCACCACGGCAACGGCACGCAAAGCATTTTCTACGAGCGCGCCGATGTGCTTTGCGTCAGCCTGCACGGCAGCCCGTTGACCGAATACCCGTTTTACCTCGGCCATGCCGACGAGGCCGGACAGGGCGCTGGCGAAGGCTTCAACCTGAACCTGCCGCTTGCGGCCGGCCGCACGTCGTCAGGGCACTGGTTCGAGGCGCTGGAGACCGCTTGCCAGCGCATCGGCAGCTACCGCGCCGACGCGCTGGTGGTGGCGCTGGGCCTGGACACCTTTGTGGACGACCCGATTTCAAGGTTTGCCTTGCTGGCGGACGACTTCAGCCGGCTGGGCCGGCGGCTGGGCGCTCTGGGCTTGCCGGCGGTGTTCGTGCTGGAGGGCGGCTATGCGGCGGCGGCGCTGGGCGTCAACGCGGTCAATGTCATTGAAGGTTTTGAGGAGGCATGAATGGAAAAAATCGAATGCGTGGTGATTGGCGCTGGCGTGGTGGGCCTGGCGGTGGCGCGCGCCCTGGCGCTGCAGGGCCGGGACGTCATGGTGCTCGAAGCGCTTGAGGCCATCGGCACCGGCACCAGCTCGCGCAACAGCGAGGTCATTCATGCCGGCATCTACTACCCGCAGGGCTCGCTCAAGGCTGCCCTGTGCGTCAAGGGCAAGGCCATGCTGTACGACTACTGCGCGGCGCGCGGCATCGGCCACAGCCGCTGCGGCAAGCTGATTGTCGCCACCAGCGGCGAGCAGGTGGCGCAGGTGCAGGGCATTGTCAAAAAAGCAGCCGCCAACGGGGTACATGACCTGGTGCTGATCGGCCGCGATGAAGCCCTGACGATGGAGCCCCGTCTGCACTGCGTGGCGGCCGTGCATTCCCCTAGCACCGGCATTGTCGACAGCCATGCGCTGATGCTGGCCCTGCAGGGCGATCTGGAGAATGCGGGCGGACTTGTGGTGCTCAACTCGCCTATCGCGCATGCCCGGTGTGTCTCTGGTGCTGTTAATTTAGTGGCGTTTGATGGCACCGAGCTGCAAGCCCGACTGGTTGTCAATTCAGCCGGGCTGCAGGCGCAGCCGCTGGCGCGGCGCTTTGCTGGCCTTGACCCGCAGCATGTGCCGCCCAGCTATTACGCCAAAGGAAACTACTTCACCCTGGCCGGCCGCTCGCCGTTCTCACGCTTGATTTACCCGGTGCCCGAAGCAGCCGGGCTGGGCGTTCACCTGACCATCGACCTGGGCGGTCAGGCCAAATTTGGCCCCGATGTG
>JACMQR010000112.1 GCA_014376885.1 Polaromonas sp. | reverse complement strand
TTGAAAAAAGGTGCAACCCATGTCCACTGTCACGCTCGGCCTCAAGGTTGACGAAACCCTTCGGATGCGCATCCGCGAAGCGGCTGCCCAGCAGGGCCGAACACCGCACTGGCTGATCAAGCAGGCTGTCTTGCAGTATGTCGACGGCCTGGAGCGCGGCCTGGTGCCGGCAAGCGATCTGCCGGGCGTCCACCATGTCCTGCCGGTGGACGCCGTTGATGCCGACGAGCTGCCGGTTCCGGGTGCGCCCTCGGCCCAGCCTTTTCTTGACTGGGCGCAAAGCGTGCTGCCGCAGACCGGCTTGCGCGCTGCCATCACTGCCGCCTGGCACCGGCCCGAGGCCGAATGCCTGCCCCTGCTGGTGCAACTGGCGCGCACCGCCGACCCGGCGCAGCGCGCCGCCATTGAGCAGGTCGCCACCCGGCTGGTCGAAGGCCTGCGCGGCAAGAAGGACGCTGGCGGCGTCGAGGCGCTGGTGCAGGAATTCTCGCTTTCCAGCCAGGAGGGCGTCGCGCTGATGTGCCTGGCCGAGGCGCTGCTGCGCATTCCGGACAACGCTACGCGCGACGCGCTGATCCGCGACAAGATCAGCCGTGGCGATTGGCATTCGCACCTTGGCAACTCGCCGTCGATGTTTGTCAACGCTGCCGTCTGGGGCCTGATGCTGACTGGCAAGCTGACGGCCACCAGCAGCGAGAAAAGCCTGGCCGCGTCGCTCACCCGGCTGATCGGCAAGGGCGGCGAGCCGCTGATCCGCCAGGGCGTGCACCGCGCCATGAAGCTCATGGGCGAGCAGTTCGTCACCGGCCAGACGATTTCCGAAGCGCTGGCGAACAGCCGGGCGCTGGAAAAGGCCGGCTTTCGCTATTCATACGACATGCTCGGCGAAGCCGCCGCCACCGAAGAGGACGCCGAGCGCTACCTGGCGTCCTACGAGCAGGCGATCCATGCCATCGGCCAGGCGTCGCATGGCCGCGGCATCCATGAGGGGCCGGGCATTTCGGTCAAGCTGTCGGCGCTGCACCCGCGCTACAGCCGCGCCCAGCGCGACCGCGTGATGGGCGAGCTGCTGCCGCGCCTTTTAAAGCTCACGCTGCTGGCGCGCCAGTACGACATTGGCCTGAACATCGACGCCGAGGAGGCCGACCGGCTGGAGCTCTCGCTCGACCTGCTGGAGCACCTGTGCTTCGAGCCGGCGCTCCGGGGCTGGAATGGCATCGGCTTTGTCGTGCAGGCCTACCAAAAGCGCTGCCCCTATGTGATCGACTACCTGATCGACCTGGCCCGGCGCAGCAGCCACCGCCTGATGATCCGGCTGGTCAAGGGCGCCTACTGGGACAGCGAGATCAAGCGCGCCCAGCTGGACGGCCACGAAGGCTACCCGGTGTTCACGCGCAAGGTGCACACCGACGTGTCTTACCTGGCCTGCGCGCGCAAGCTCTTGGCCGCGCCCGATGCGGTCTATCCGCAGTTCGCCACCCACAATGCGCAAACCGTCGCCAGCATCCACCACATGGCCGGCCACAACTACTACAGCGGCCAGTACGAATTCCAGTGCCTGCACGGCATGGGCGAGGCGCTGTACGAGCAGGTGACCGGCAAGGCGGCCGACGGCAAGCTGGGCCGCCCGTGCCGCATCTACGCGCCGGTCGGCACGCATGAAACGCTGCTCGCCTACCTGGTGCGCCGGCTGCTGGAAAACGGCGCCAATACCTCGTTTGTCAACCGCATTGGCGACGTCAGCGTCCCGGTGGCCGAGCTGGTGGTCGACCCGGTTGCCGAAGTCACCCAAATGGCGCAGGAGACCGGCCAGCTGGGCGCGCCGCATCCGAAGATTCCCCTGCCAGGCCAGCTGTTTGCCGACCTGGGCGCGCAGTCGCGGCTCAATTCCGCGGGCCTGAACCTGGCGCATGAGCAGCAGCTCGCGTCGCTGGCGGCTGGTTTGCTGCGCAGCACGCAGGCGGTCTACACCGCAGCAGCCAGCGTGACCGAGGTGGCGTTCAACCCGGACCAGCTTGCTGCCGACGGCTGGCAGCCGGTGCGCAATCCGTCGGACACGCGCGACACCGTCGGCTGGGCGCGCCCGGCCACGGCGCAGGAGGTCGGGCAGGCCGCCGGCCGCGCCGCCAGAGCCGCGCAGATCTGGCAGGGCACGCCGCCTGCGGCACGCGCCGCCTGCCTGGCGCGCGCCGCCGACCTGCTGGAGCAGCGCACCCAGAGCCTGCTCGGGCTGATCGTGCGCGAAGCCGGCAAGTCGCTGCCCAACGCGATGGCCGAGGTGCGCGAGGCGGTCGACTTTTTGCGCTACTACGCCGCCCAGGTGCAAGCCACGTTTGACAACGACTCGCACCGCCCGCTGGGCGTGGTGCTGTGCATCAGCCCGTGGAACTTTCCGCTGGCGATCTTTGCCGGCCAGGTCGCCGCCGCGCTGGCCAGCGGCAACTGCGCCCTGGCCAAGCCGGCCGAGCAAACGCCGCTGGTGGCCAGCGTGATGGTGCGCATCCTGGTCGAGGCCGGCGTGCCGCCGGATGCGGTGCAGCTGGTGCCGGGCGGCGGCGACACGGTTGGCGCGGCGCTGGTGGCGCACCCGCTGGTGGCCGGCGTGCTGTTCACCGGCTCGACCGCGGTGTCGCGCCTGATTGCCCAGACGCTGGCCCAGCGCCTGAGCCCGCAGGGCCGACCGATTCCCCTGATTGCCGAAACCGGCGGCCAGAACGCGCTGGTGGCCGACTCGTCGGCGCTGGCCGAGCAGCTGGTCGCCGATGTGCTGGCCTCCGCCTTCGACTCGGCCGGCCAGCGCTGCTCGGCGCTGCGCCTGCTGTGCATCCAGGAGGATGGTGCCGACCGCGTCATCAACATGGTCAAGCAGGCGATGGGCCAGTGGGTCATGGGCAACACCGACCGCATGCACACCGATGTCGGCCCGGTGATCGACGAGGCCGCGCGCCTGCAGATCGAGCAGCACATTGCCGCGATGCAGGCCGCCGGCCAGCCGGTGACGCGCATGGCGCGCGATGAAAGCGCCGGCCAGGGCCATTTCGTGGTGCCGGCGCTGATCGAGATCGACAGCATCAGCCGCCTGACGCGCGAGGTGTTCGGCCCGGTGCTGCATGTGCTGCGCTACCGGCGCGCGCAGCTCGGCGAGGTGCTGGACGCCATTAACGCCACCGGCTACGGCCTGACGTTTGGCGTGCACAGCCGCATCGACGAAACCATTGCGCTGGTGACGCACAAAGTGCAGGCCGGCAACATCTATGTCAACCGCAACGTGATCGGCGCGGTGGTCGGCGTGCAGCCGTTTGGCGGCATGGGCCTGTCGGGCACCGGCCCCAAGGCGGGCGGACCGCTCTACCTGTACCGGCTGCTGCAGGCCAGCCAGGCGCAGGGCAACCAGGCGCTGGCGTCGCTGGCGGCCATGCCGGTGAGCGGCTGTGCGCTGCCGGCCGGGGCCGGCAACTTGCCGGATCTGCCGGCATTGCGGGCGCTGCAAAGCCTGGGCGCCGCCGTGCAAGGCCCGGCCTTTGCCGCGCTGGGCAGCTGGCAGGACAGCGGCGCCGCAGCCCGCGCCGTTGCGGCCTGCGAAGGCTACCGCGCCTGCAGCCCGCTCGGCCAGCGGTTCACCCTGCCCGGCCCCACCGGCGAATCGAACCGCTACCAGCTGCTGCCGCGCGGCGCCGTCTGGGCCGCGCCGCAGACCGCGCTCGGCCTGGTGCACCAGATCGCAGCCGCCCTGGCCAGTGGCAACCCGTGCTGGCTGGAGCCGCCGGCTGTCGGCAGCGGGGCAGCGCAGGCGCTGGCCGCGCTGCCGGCCGAGGTGCTGGCGTTCGTCCAATTGCGCAGCGCCAGCCAGCTGCTGGGCGACCCGCTGCTGAGCGCCATGCTGTTTGAAGGCGATGGCGATGCGCTGCAGGCCTGGCTGCCGCGCGCCGCGCAGCGGCCAGGAGCCATTGTGCGCATCGACAGCCTGACGCCGGCGCAACTGGCCGCCGGCGCCAGCTATGACCTGAGCGCGCTGCTGCACGAGCAAAGCATCAGCACCAACACGGCGGCTGCTGGCGGCAATGCCCAGCTCATGACCATGGGCTGACCCGCCAGGCCAGCTGCCATGGCTGCCACGCCGAAGCGGCCAGCGCCGCAAAAGCCGAGCGATGCCCGGTCCCTTTACTTTTAAGGCAAAAAGTGTTGCTTGTGCAAGGTGGGCGGGTTTAATTGGCTATTAAAAATGTAGCATTAACAGCCGGTGTGCTGCCGCTGGTCCGCGCCCTGGGATGGCGCCAAGCGCCGGCCATCGCTCGCCGGCCGGATGGGCCGGTCGGCACGCTGCAAAAGGCCGGACGGTCCAGCCGCGACGCGGCAAGCCAGCTCATACAGCAAGGAGCCCAGCCCGGCCAGCGGCACGACATGGTCAGCCGTGACGCAGTCCAGCGCGCTTTGCGGCATGCTGGGCGCATAGGCATCGGCCGGGTCCTGCACGACCGCCGTGCCGCCGCTTTCCTTGATGGCCCGCAGCCCGGCGCTGCCATCGTCGAGCATCCCGGTCAGGACCACGCCGATGGCGCGCGAGCCGAAGTGCAGCGCCGCCGAGCGGAACAGCGGGTCGATGGCCGGCCTGGCATGGCGTTCTTTCGGGCCGCGCGACAACCGGATGGCCAGCGCGTCCAGCAGCATGTGGTGGTCGGGCGGAGCGATGTAAATCGTGCCGGGCCGGGGCAGGTCGCCATCACGGGCGCTGACCGCCCGGTTCGGGCCGCGCGCACTGACCAGTTTCCACAGCTCGCTCGGGTGCGCCCCGATGTGCTGAACAAACAAGATGGGCGCCGGAAAGTCGCGCGCCAGGCAAGGCGCCAGCGCAAGGATGGCGTTCACCCCGCCTGCCGAGGCACCCATGACGATAAGGGGCTGCGCCGTTGCTGAATTCATGGCGTGAAGGCCTGGCCGGTGAGGGAAACAGTCCTTCAATGTGGCGGCGTCCGGCGTCCGGCTGTGTCGGCGCTCAGCGCCAGGGCGTGTAGGCGGCGGCTTTGACGGTATCGCCGGGCGACCTTCGCGCGGCCCGCCGGTGTGATAGTGTCGTGCCTGAACCCATACTTGGAGTCTCTGATGCCACGCCCTATTCTTGATGAGTCGCAGATCCACCCGGCCATCCGCAACCGGATTGCCGGCCATCAGCAGGCCATCGTGCAGGAGGTGATGCAGGCCGCTGGCAGCCACGGTGTGCTGGTGGTCGGCATGGGGCAAAACCCGTTTCCCAAAAAGGCGCGCCAGGCGCTCGACCAGGCCGGCCAGGCCTACCGCTACCTGGAATACGGCAACTACTTCAGCCGTTGGCGCGAACGCAACGCCCTGAAAATGTGGACTGGCTGGCCCAGCTTCCCGATGGTGTTCGTCAACGGTGTGCTGGTGGGTGGCGCTGCCGACCTGCAGGCCTTGATCCGCAGCGGCGAACTGCAAAAAATGCTGGCGCCTGCGGCCAGCACGGCCTGAACCGCTCGCCTAATGCTGCCGCTCAGGCCGGGGCAAACCGCTCCCGCAGGTAGGCAATGATTTTTTCCGAGTCGTAGAGCCACTGGCTCCTGCCGGCCTTGTCGGTGATGCGCAGGCACGGCACCTTGGTCTGGCCGCCGCCCTTCAGCAGGGCCTGCCGCTGCGGGCCTTCAGGCTGGGCGTCGATGCGCTCGATGTTCAGCGACAGGCGGCTCATTTCCTGCCGGACCTTGATGCAAAACGGGCAGGTCTTGAACTGGTACAGCGCCAGCGACTTGCACTGCCGGTTGACCTTGTCCTGCGCGGCCTGAACGCGCACCACGCCCTTGGGCCGGGTGAGCGTTTCCTTGAGCAGCATGACCGGGCCAAGAATGGCGCGCAAGGTTTTAAAAAAAGCTCGGATAAAAAATTTCATGGCCGATTCTAGGGGCCGCGCCGTGCCGGCATGGCTCAGCCGCGCATCAAGGCCTCGATCTCAGCGGCCTTCACCGGCACGCCGCGCGTTGTCAGCTCGCAGCCCTGGGGCGTGACCAGCGCATCGTCCTCGATGCGGATGCCGATGTCCCAGAATTTCTTCGGCACACCCTTGGCCGGGCGCACATACAGGCCGGGCTCGATGGTCAGCACCATGCCGGGTTTCAGGATGCGGGACGGCCGGCGCATGACCGTCTGGCCCAGCGCGTCTTTTTCCTCCTGCGGCTGGCTGCCCGGCTCGGTGTAGTTGCCGCAGTCGTGCACGTCCATGCCCATCCAGTGGCCGGTGCGGTGCATGTAGAACTGGCGGTAGGCGCCCGACGCCAGCACATCGTCGACCGAGCCGTGTTTGGCCCTGGCCAGCAAACCGGTGTCCAGCATGCCTTCGATGAGCACCCGCGTGGCGGCGTTGTGCGGGTCGATGAAGCGGTTGCCTGGCCGGGTGGCGGCAATCGCCGCTTCCTGGGACGCCTGCACGATGTCGTACAAAGTGCGCTGGGCCGATGTGAACTTGCCGTCGGCCGGAAAGGTGCGGGTGATGTCGCTGGCATAGCCTTCGAGCTCGCAGCCGGCGTCGATCAGGCACAGCTGGCCGGACTTGAGTTCGGCATTGCCGGCGCGGTAGTGCAGCACGCAGGCATTGCTTCCTGCGGCGACGATGCTGGTGTAGGCCGGAAATTCGGTGCCGTGGCGGCGAAACTCGTGCAGCAACTCCGCGTCAAGGTGGTATTCGCGCAGGCCGCCCTTGACGCCTGCGCGCAGCAGGGCTGCCGAGGTCTGCATGGCGCGCACATGGGCGGCGGCGGAAATGGCGCCGGCGCGGCGCAAGATCGCGATTTCATGGGCGTCTTTAAGCAGCCGCATCTCGTCGAGCAGCCGGCACAGGTCGTGCTGGCTCTGCGGGCATTCGGCGCCCAGGCGCACCCGGGCGCGCACCTGGTTCAGCCAGCCATCGACCTGCGTTTCCAGGCCCTGGTGGGTGGCGAAGGGAAACCACACGGCTGGCTGGTTGGCCAGCAGTTCGGGCATTTTCTCGTCGAGCGCAGCCACGCTGAAGGCGGCGTCAAGGCCAAGCTGCGCCGGCGCGGCCTGCGGCCCCAGGCGGATGCCGTCCCAGATTTCGCGCTCCAGATCCTTGGGACGGCAAAACAGGGTGCTGGTGACGGCTTTGCCGCTGGCCTCGATCACCAGCCAGGCGCCGGGCTCGCTGAAACCGGTCAGGTAGTAAAAGTAACTGTCGTGGCGGTAGGGAAAGTCGCTGTCGCGGTTGCGCGGCGCTTCCGGCGCGGTGGGCAGCACGGCCACGCCACCGCCGGCTTTGATGAGCGCGCGCCCAATGGCGGCGCGGCGTTTGGCATAGACAGCAGAAGGGGCCGAAGGGTTCAACAGGGTGCGCATGGTGCAAAAGGCTTTCAGTTCGGTCTATTTTGATTCAGTTCGGCCAGCCGCGCCGGCGTGCCGACATCGGTCCAGGCGCCCGGGTACAGCTCGGCGCTGACCTGGCGGCGGTCTATCGCCGCGCGCAAGAGCGGTGCCAGCGCCACCGCCAGGCCCGGCGTGTTGCCAAACGGCAGGCTGTCGAACAATTCGCGCTGGTACAGGCCGATGGTGCTGTAGGTGTGGCGCGGCGCCGCATCGCCGGCGGGCAAATTGAGCGCCAGGCCGTCCGCATCCAGGCCAAAGTCGCCCTGCGGGTTGTGCGGCGGATTGGGCACCAGCCAGAGGTGGGCCAGCTTGCCGCTGGCCAGAAAACGGGCGGCGGCATCAGGCGAAAACGCAAAGCCGGGCACGAAAACATCGGCCGCCAGCAGCCAGAAAGCCTCGCCCAGCAGCGGCAGCGCGCGCGCAATGCCGCCGGCCGTTTCCAGGGCGTAGCCAAAATCGTCGCCCTCATGCGAGTATGAAAATGAGAGCTGCCCATACCCGTCCAGCAAGCGCAAAGCGCCTAAATGGCTTGCAATTTGCTCGCCCAGCCAGGCGGTGTTGATGACCAGCTCGCGCACGCCGCCGTGCGCCAGCGCCTCGACATGCCAGTCGATCAGCGCCTTGCCGCGCACTTCGAGCAGCGGCTTGGGGCAGTCATCGGTCAGCGGCCGCATCCGCTCGCCGCGCCCGGCGGCCAGAATCATGGCCTTGAGCGGCGGGCTCACAGCCGGCCTCCGGGCGGCGCAGGGCAGCAGGACAGGGCGCGGGCGTAGAGCGGCAACAGGGGCATAAGCGCGACTTTAGGGCATTTACAGCCGCCCGCCCAGCCGTTTGCCGGAAAGCAGCCCTGGGCGGCTTGCGCTTCACCGGCCGTTAAAATAGCCGATTACCTTGACTGTTTGAATTTTCCGGAGCTTTGCCTGATGGCCAAAACTGAAATGATGGCGAATGCGATTCGCGCGCTTGCAATGGATGCGGTACAACAAGCCAACTCCGGCCACCCCGGCGCGCCCATGGGCATGGCCGACATGGCCGTGGCGCTGTGGGGCGACCATTTGCGGCACAGCCCGGTCAATCCGCACTGGATGAACCGCGACCGCTTTGTGCTGTCCAACGGCCATGCGTCGATGCTGATTTACTCGGTGCTGCACCTGACCGGCTACGACCTGCCGGTCAGCGAGCTCAAGAACTTTCGCCAGCTGCACAGCAAGACGCCGGGCCATCCGGAAGTCGCCGTGACGCCGGGCATCGAGACCACCACCGGCCCGCTCGGCCAGGGCCTGACCAACGCGGTCGGCATGGCGCTGGCCGAAAAGCTGCTGGCCCGGGAATTCAACCGCACCCAGGGCAAGGTGGAGCACACCATCGTGGACCACCACACCTATGTGTTCCTGGGCGACGGCTGCCTGATGGAGGGCATCAGCCATGAGGCCATCGCGCTGGCCGGCGCCTGGCGCCTGAACAAATTGATCGCGCTGTACGACGACAACGGCATTTCCATCGACGGCCAGGTCGCGCCCTGGTTCATCGACAACACGCCGCAGCGCTTTGCCGCCTGCGGCTGGAACGTGATCGACGCGGTCGACGGCCATGACGCCGCCGCCGTGTCCGCCGCGATTGCCCAGGCCAAAAGCAATGCCGGCAAGCCGACGCTGATTGTCTGCAAGACGCACATCGGCAAGGGCTCGCCGAACCGCGCCAACACCGCCAAGGCGCACGGCGAGCCGCTGGGCGCCGAGGAAATCGGCCTGACGCGCGCCGCCCTGAACTGGCCGCACAGCGCCTTTGAGCTGCCCAAGGAAACCTATGCCGCCTGGGACGCCAAGCTCAAGGGCCGCAAAGCGGAAGCCGCCTGGGACAAGAAGTTCGCCGCCTACGCCAAGGCCTTTCCCGAACTGGCGGCGGAATTCACGCGCCGCATGCAGGGCGAGCTGCCCCCCAGCTTTTCCCAGCTGGCGGTCGACACCGTCGTCGCCGCCCACACCAAAGCCGAAACCGTGGCGTCCCGCAAGGCGTCGCAGCTGGCGCTTGGCGCGTTCACCGCCGGCCTGCCCGAGCTGCTCGGCGGCTCCGCCGACCTGACCGGCTCGAACCTGACCAACACCCCCTCCACCCCCAGCCTGCGCTTTGACGCCAGCGGCGAGGTGGTGCAAACCGAGGCGGCCAACGGCAGCCGGGTCGGCGGACGCCACATCAACTACGGCGTGCGCGAGTTCGGCATGGCCGCGATCATGAACGGCGTGGCGCTGCATGGCGGCTTCATTCCCTATGGCGGCACCTTTTTGACCTTCAGCGACTACAGCCGCAACGCCATCCGCATGGCCGCGCTGATGAAGCTGCGCGTCATCCATGTGTTCACCCACGACTCGATCGGCCTGGGCGAGGACGGCCCGACGCACCAGTGGATCGAGCATGCCGCCAGCCTGCGGCTGATTCCCAACCTG
>JACMQR010000111.1 GCA_014376885.1 Polaromonas sp. | reverse complement strand
TCGGGCAGGCTCATCTGGGCGCCCATCAGCGACTTGACGCCGTTTTTGCCGAATGCCAGCTGACCCACCAGCAGTGATGCGCCCATCACCCAGTACAGCACGGTCGGCTTCCACTTGATGAAGTTCTCGCTGTGAAAGTAAATCGTCGCACTGCCCAGCGCCGTCACCAGCCCCAGGCTGATCCAAAGCATCAGGTCGACCTTTCGCCCGCGCAGCTTGAGCCAGACGATTTGCGCCAATGTGGCAATGATCACCACCACCGTGGCCAGCAGCACCGGCGCTTCGGCCGGACCGACCATGCCGCCCGACACCATGAAGCCCAGCCAGTCGGTCGCCGTGCCGGCCGCCCAGTCCTTGTTGGCTTCGGCATACTTGAACATGCCAAAGAAAAGCGCAATCGGCAAAAAGTCGAACAGAATTTTCATGGTGCAATTATGGCGGAGCAGCTTCGAGTCGATAAAAAGGGGCCAGCGAGCACGGTTGGGTGCAAAGCGGCAGGCGCGCCATGGCAGTAGTCAACCGGCAACTGCACGCTGTTGGAGATGTCTTACTGCTTTTTGAAGTCGAGCGACGCCGAGTTCATGCAGTAGCGCAGGCCAGTGGGCCTGGGGCCGTCGGGAAACACATGGCCCAGGTGGGCGCCACAGTTCGCGCAGACGGTTTCGGTTCGGGTCATGCCATGGGCGCGGTCCACATGCTCTTCAATCGCACCTTTCTTGATTTCCTGGGAAAAGCTCGGCCAGCCGCAGCCGGCGTCGAATTTCGCGGACGCGTCGAACAGCTCGGCATCGCAGCAGATGCAGCGGTAGGTGCCGGCGGCCTGGTTGCCGTCGTATTTGCCGGTGTGCGGGCGCTCGGTGGCCGCGTGGCGCGTGACTTCAAAAGCGCCCGGCTCAGCGCCTTTTTCGGCCAGCAGGGCTTTCCATTCGGCATCGGTTTTCTGGATTTTCGCGGTCATGGTGTGGGTGTCCTGAAACGGTGGGTTGACAAAAAGGGTCACGAACTGCAGCTGATCGCAATCGACGATGCCCAGTCGGGCGGAAAGCCGGCAAGGCTTTCATGCCCCGGATGCTCGTCGAACGGGGTCTCAAGCAGGTCCAGCAGGGTGGCCACCTGCGAAAAATCTTTCAGCTTCGCGGCCTGTATCGCTTTTTCACCCAGGTGGTTGCGCAGCACGAACTTTGGATTGTTTTTTAGCATTAAATCATGCCTTTGTGCAGGCTCCACGGACGCTATGCGCTCTGAATACTGTAGCGCCCAGGTATTGAATGACTGGCTGTCGAAAAACAGCTCGCGCACCGGTTCATGGCCGCTTTGGGCGGTGAATCCGCACAGCCGGCGCCAGAAAATCGTGTAGTCGACCTTGTTGGCGGCCAGCAGCCTGAAGGTGCTTTCAACCAGTTCGCGGTCACCGTCCTGCTCGTCGGTCAAGCCCAGTTTGGCCGCCATCCGGGCCTGCAGCGCAGCGGGGAAAACCGTCTTGAAGGACTCCAGCGCCGCCAAGGCGTCATCCTGCTGGTCAATCAGCGGCAGCAATGCCTGGCCCAGGCAAAACAGGTTCCAGTAAGCCATGTTCGGCTGCTTGTTGTAGGCATACCGGCCCTGCTCGTCCGAATGGTTGCAGACATGCGCCGGATCGAAGGCATCGAGAAACTGGAACGGGCCGTAATCGATCGTCAAGCCCAGAATGCTCATGTTGTCTGTGTTCATCACGCCATGGCAAAAGCCCACCGCCTGCCAGGCGGCCACCATGTGCGCGGTGCGCTCGCTGACCGCCTGAAGCAATGCCGCATACGGCTGGTGCGCCTGCCGGCAGTGCGGATAAAACCGGTCAATGACATGGTCGGCCAGCGCCTTGAGCTGGGCCGGCTGGTCGCTAAAACTGAAATGCTCGAAGTGGCCAAAGCGGATGAAGCTTGGCGCAGTCCGCGCCACCACGGCGGCGGTTTCAATGGTTTCGCGCCGCACGGCTGCGTCCGAGCCGGTCACGCACAGCGCACGCGTCGTGGCAATGCCCAGGCCATGCATGGCTTCGGAGCAAAGAAACTCGCGAATCGAACTGCGCAGCACCGCCCGGCCGTCGCCCATGCGGGAATAGGGCGTTTTTCCTGCGCCTTTGAGCTGCAGTTCCTGCGGTCCCTGACCGGTTTGCAGTTCGCCGAGCAAAATTGCCCGGCCATCGCCCAGCTGGCCGGCCCACACGCCAAACTGGTGGCCGCTGTAAACGCTGGCCAGCGGCCGGGCGCCAGGCAGCAGCTGGTTACCGGTCAAGGCCGCCAGCGCTTCGTCCGACTCCAGCCATTGGCTTTGCAGTCCCAGTTCGCGCGCCAGTGCGCGGTTTCGCCCGACCCAGTAAGGCGACGGCAGTGGGCTGGGCTTCAGCTCGGTGTAAAAGTCCGGACCCAGGCCGGCAAACGTGTGGTTCCATCTCAAGCCAGGCTCTGCCGGCGCAAAGCGGGCAGGGCCGGTGTCAAACGCATTACTCATGTCTTTATTGTGCAGTGCGGCAAACAGCCCTGCGTTGCCAGGGGTAAGGATTGTGTCCGGCGGCTGGGTGCTGTCTCCAAGGAGGCCCGGGTACGGACTTTCCCGAAGCGGGTCGGCCAAAGCCGCCTGTACCATCCGGAAAGGTGGAGACTTTTTTTCTAAAGCATGCCCGGCCGGGCAACAAAGGACGCAGACGATGTTAGGTTTAATGCAGAGTCAGCCAATGCTGATCTCGTCACTGATCGAATTTGCCGCGCGGCACCACAGCGACGCAGAAATCGTCTCGCGACGGGTTGAGGGCGACATCCATCGCTACACCTACCGGGAAGCTGCCCAGCGCGCGCGTCAGGTAGCCAATGCGCTGGACGCGCTGGCGCTCGGCTTTGGCGACCGGGTGGCCACCCTGGCCTGGAACGGCTACCGGCACTTTGAGCTTTACTACGGCGTCAGCGGCTCGGGCCGGGTATTGCACACCATCAACCCGCGCCTGCATCCCGACCAGATTGCCTGGATCGCCAACCATGCCGAAGACCAGGTGCTGTGCTTTGATTTGAGCTTTTTGCCCTTGGTGCAAGCGGTGCATGCCCGGTGCAGCACCGTCAAGCACTACATCGCCCTGTGCGCTGCAGACAAGCTGCCGGCTGACTCGGGCATTCCCAACCTGCGAAGCTACGAAAGCTGGATCGGCAGCCAGTCAGGCGATTACGACTGGCCCAGCTTTGATGAAAACACCGCGTCAAGCATGTGCTACACCAGCGGTACCACCGGCAATCCAAAGGCGGCGCTGTACAGCCACCGCTCCAGCACGCTGCATGCCTATGCGGCAGCGCTGCCCGACGTGATGGCGCTTTCGGCGCGCGACGCCATTTTGCCGGTGGTGCCGATGTTCCATGTCAATGCCTGGGGCATTCCGTACTCGGCTGCGCTGACCGGTGCCAAGCTGGTTTTTCCTGGCCCGGCGCTCGATGGCAAGTCGGTGTACGAGCTGATCGAGGCCGAGCAAGTCACCTACGCTGCCGGAGTGCCCACCGTGTGGCAAATGCTGCTGACGCACATGAAGCCCCAGGGCTTGCAGTTTTCCAGCCTGCGCCGCACGGTGATTGGCGGCTCGGCCTGCCCGCCGGCCATGATTCAGGCCTTCAACGACGACTACGGCGTGGAGGTGCTGCACGCCTGGGGCATGACGGAAATGAGTCCCCTGGGAACACTGTGCACCCTGAAAAACAAGCACGACAGCCTGAGCGCCGACGAGAAGATGAAGATCCGGCTCAAGCAGGGCCGGGCCATCTATGGCATTGACATGAAAATTGTCGACAGCGCCGGCAAAAGCCTTCCCTGGGACGGCAAAACCTATGGCGACCTGCTGGTCAAGGGGCCGTGGGTTATCCGGGACTACTACAAAGGCGATGGCGACCCGCTGCAAGGCGGCTGGTTTCCGACGGGCGATGTGGCCACCATTGATGCCGATGGCTACATGCAGATCACCGACCGCAGCAAAGACGTCATCAAGTCGGGCGGCGAGTGGATCAGCTCGATCGACATCGAGAACATCGCCGTCGCCCATCCATGCGTCCTGATGGCGGCCTGCATCGGCATGGCGCATCCCAAGTGGGACGAGCGGCCGGTCATCGCGGTGGTGAAAAAGCCCGGCATGGAGGTCACCCGCGAGCAATTGCTGGCGTTTTACGAAGGCAAGACGGCCAAATGGCAGATTCCGGACGATGTGGTGTTTGTCGATGTGATCCCGCTGGGCGCGACTGGCAAGATGCTCAAGACTCGGCTGCGCGAAATGCTCAAGGACTACCAATTGCCGGCCTGAGGTAGCCACCGAGTCACCCAGGTGATAGCTGAGCCCGTTTCCTAAGGGCAATCCCTGAGCGCTGCGCTTCGCATAACTTGTACGCTCAGGCCATCAAC